>DATLRG010000820.1:0-4787 GCA_035534795.1 Chloroflexota bacterium | reverse complement strand
GGAAGCCGAGCGGCTCTGCGATCGGGTGGCGCTGATTGACCGGGGGCGGATCGTCGCCATCGGCAGCCCGAGCGAGCTGGCTGCCGAAGCGGGCGGCGGCAAACAGGTACGTTTTGTCCCGTCCCAGCCGTTCGACGACCGGCTGCTGACGGACCTCCCGGAAGTCCGAGGCATCGAGCACCAGGGGCAGCACATCCTCGTGACCGGGACGGGGGAGCTGGTCAACGCCGTCATCCTCACGCTGGCTGGCGCCGGGGTGGCCGCTAAGGATGTGAGTTGCGCGTCGGCGACGCTCGAAGACGCCTTCGTCCGGCTCACGGGCCGCCACTTCCACGACGAGAGCACGGAGAGCCGCCCATGATCAGCCTCCGGTCACTCCTGCCCCCGCAGGCCCCGCGGTCGGCGTTCGGCAACCTCGTCAAGGATGAGTTCCGCCTTGCCTGGAGAACGCGCACCGGACTGGTCGCGGGCCTCGGACTTCCGTTGTTGCTGCTGGTCGTCTTCGGCAGCCTGCCGGGGGCCGGCCAGCCCCAGGAGTCGTTGGGTGACCTGACCGTCCTCGACGTGTATTTGCCGGTCATCATCGCATTCTCGATTACCGCTCTCGGGCTCGTCGTCATGCCGCAAGCGCTGGCGACCTATCGGGAGCAGGGCATCTTGCGCCGGTTGTCCACGACGCCGGTGCCGCCAGCCTGGGTGCTCGGCGCCCAAATGGTTGTGAACGTTTCTCTGGTCGTCCTCGCCTTGCTCCTCCTGATGGTGGGGGCCGCGGTGGGGTTCAGCGTCGCGGCACCCAGGAGTCTGGTGGGGTTCGTTCTGGCGATGCTTCTGTCGATCGCAGCGATCTTCGGCATCGGGATCGTCATTGCCGCGATCTCGCGCGGCGCGACCATGGCGCAAGCGATCGGGGGCGCCTTGTTCTTTCCGCTGCTGTTCTTCGGTGGAATGTGGCTGCCCCGCGCGGCGATGCCGGTCGTGCTCCGCGACGTCAGCAACCTGACCCCGCTCGGTGCCGCGGTGGAGGCCATCCAGAGCGCGATGCAGACAGGCTTCCCGCCGGTCACGTCGCTCCTGGTCCTGGTGGCCTACGCCGTCGTCTTCTGGTGGCTCGCGCTGCGTGTTTTTCGCTGGGAGTAGGCCGGGTTACCTCCAAGATCGACGATCGAATGCAGGCAGACGTCCCACGTTTCCCAGGCAGATTCCGACCGAGAAGGTCGAGTCTCTCTGGGACAGGGGAACAGCGGGCGGCCCTCACCCTGGTCCTCTCAGAATGGCAGTGGTTACGGGAACACCTCCCTCGCACTACCCATGGGCGATCTCCTCTCGCACTCGCTACGCCCAAGTCCCCCCGACACGGGGGGACTTGGGCGTCCGTCCTCCGGCTACCGAATCGCCCCCTCCGGCAGCAGCCAGGTATCTCCAAGCACGCCGGCAACGCCGCTGCCGCCGAAGAGGAGGAATTCACGGTTGACCGGGTCGTAGGCGAAGGCCGCGCCAGCTCGGCTGGGAGGCGCACCGATCTGATTGAGCCGGGTCCAGGTGCGGCCATCCCAGCGCCAGGTGTCGTTGAGCGCGACGTCGTTGGCGTCGCTGCCGCCAAAGAGAATCACGCCGCGGCCGTTCGGAACCGTAGCCAGGCTCGCGTTGAAGCGAGCGGGCGGCGATGTCCTCGGCTCTCGCTGGGTCCAGGTCTTGCCATTCCAGGCCCAGGTGTCGGCCAGGGGCACGCCATTGGCGTCGAGGCCGCCGAACAGAATCAGCGAGTGGCTGCTTTCATCGTCGGCGAGCGCCGCGAATGAACGGGCCGGCGGTGAAATGGCGGGGCGCTGCCGGGTCCAGGTGCGACCGTTCCAGAGCCAGGTGTCGTTCAGGGTGACTGGTGAGTTGAACGAGTTGTCACCGCCAAAGAGGACAACCTGGTGACTGCGCGGATCGTAGGCCATGGCCGCGTCCGAGCGAGCCAGGGGCGACGTCGCGGGCTGCTGGTGGAGCCAGTTCTGTCCGTTCCAGGTCCAGGTTTCTGATTGGAAACACTGCTTCCCGCAGCCAACCGCTCCAAAGTACAGGTCGCCACGCATGGTCGGATCGCTGACCAGTCGCGCGCCGAGCGAGGTCGGCGGGGTGCTGGTGGTTCGGGCTTCCGACCAGTGCTGGCCATTCCAGAGCCAGGTGTCGCGCAGGTCGGTGCCGACGCTGTTGGCGCCGCCAAAAAGGACCAGCGATTGCCCGTCCGGGTTGGCGGCGAGGACGCCACCGGTTTGGGCAGCGGGCGCCGGGGTGGTCGAGATTTCGGTCCACTGGTCGCGGCCGGACCGGTGGGGTTGCGGCTTGTCACCCAAACCGGGGGCGAAAATCGGGTGCGAGGCTGCTGCCGCGTGGGCGGTGGTGCCAGGGTTGCCGGAGAGCGCCAGGAGTACGGCGATGCCAAAGGCGCCGATCAGTCGGGTGCCGTGGAGCCGAAGCAATACGAGGGCGCGTCCAAGCAATTGGTCCACGATGACCTCCGCCACCCCAATTCAACGTTGAGCCTGGGTGGCTTCTTCCATTGTAGTATGGAACGGGAGCGGTTGCCAGGGGTCGGCTGCCCGTTTATTGGGACAACAATGTACGCAAGGCCAACTCGGCTTCGGGAAATTGAAACCGAAAGCCGCGCTCGAGCAGGTGACGAGGCACCGCGCGTTGCCCGTCGAGCAGCACGGTCGCCATTTCCCCCAGGGCGGCGCGCAGGGCGAACGCCGGCGCCGGCAGCATGGCTGGCCGTCCGATCACCCGCCCAACCACCTGGCTGAACTCGGCGTTGGTCAGAGGGTTCGGCGCGCTCAGGTTAAACGCTCCACTCGCGCCCGGATCATCGATCAGGAACCGGATCGCGTCGACTTCGTCCTGGAGATGGATCCAGGGAAAATACTGCCGGCCATTGCCGAGCGGACCGCCGACGAAGAAACGGAACGGCAGGAGCAGCCGGGGCAACGCCCCCTCGGACCGGCTGAGCACAACGCCGGTCCGAATGATCACCCGACGCACGCCCATACTTTCGAGTGGTCGAGTCCGATCTTCCCACTCGGCGCAAAGCTGAGCGAGGAAATCGTGGCCGGCCGGGGTGCTTTCGGTCAGATCCTCGTTGCCGTGCGGGCCGTAGTAGCCAACGGCCGATCCCTGGACGAACACCGCCGGTCGTTCCGTCGCGATTCCAACTGCCTGCACCAACGCCGCGGTCGCGTTGATGCGGCTATCCCAGAGCTGCTGCTTGCGCTGGGAAGTCCAGCGTGCCCCGGCCAGGTTTTCCCCGGCCAGATTGACGACTGCCTTCGCGCCGTCGAGCGTCTTTGCCCAGCTCCCAGTCTTGACTCCGTCCCAGGCCTCTTGCTGCACCGAGGCTGGCACGTCCACGGTACGCCCGGGTTGGCGCAGCAGCACGACGACCTCGTGGCCAGATGCCACGAGCGCCTTGGCGAGTGCGCGTCCGATCATGCCGGTTCCCCCGGCGATTACGATGCGAGACGATGACGATTGGTCCATTGTCATAGATCTCCTGCAGAACTCTTATTTGGTGCATTCACCAGGTCCAGTAATTTTGGTGGATGCATCCTTTAGGTCGGCTTTGTCCGGTACGGCGCAAACCAGGCGCTCAGCCGAGGGCACGCGTCGCCGAGCACGTCGCTCAGAGCCGCCGCGTAGTCACTGAGATAGGTCGCGAGTTGTGCGCCATCCATCTGGTGCGCTGCGAGCAGTCCCGCGGTCCAGGCGATCTCGGGAGCGAGCAGCGACAGGTCGCCGAAGAGCAACGCGGCAGCGACGTATTGAGCGAGACTGTTCGTGGCGAGGGCGACGATCGACTCGGATCCGGGAAAGCCGACCAGCCGTCGCCGGAGCGCGATTTCGATTTCGATCTCTCCTTGCTGTGCGAGAAAAAGGGTGCGTTCTCTCAAGAAGTCGGGTGGCGTCTCGGAAACCGGAGACGCGGCGGGTTGCTCGGTGACGACTCGCTCGACCGTCGCGATTGCGTCGATCAGGGTTTCGCCCACGAAGAAGCCCGGCACCCGCGCTCGCAGGCTGGGAATGCGGTTGAAGATTCCACCTCCGAAGGCGAGGGGAATCCCGAGGCATTCGAATGTGCTCGCCGCGAGGCGGAGAGTGGCCGCGGTCGGCAGTCGCTGCGCCGATAGGAGGACGAGACTCGGTTGAACGCGCTCGGCGAGCCGGTCAAAGTGCTCGACCGGCACGTCGCTGCCTAAGTAGAGGGTATCCCAACCGCGCCTCCGGAGGAGGGCGGTCAGGAGCAGGGGTGGGAAGCGGTGGTCCTCGCCGGGCGGACAGCCGACGACGAGCCGACCCGACCGCCAAGCCGGAGGTGTCGCGGCGATTAAGCGCTCGATCTGTCGGGTCGCGAGCTCCGAGGCGAGGTGCTCCTGATGGACGGTTGCTTGCGCGCGATACCACCTGTCGCCGAGGGTCGCTACGCCTTGCTGAATGACGTCGAGACAGACGCGCTCGGGTGGATACAGGGCAAAGGCCTGGGCGAGCACTGCCTCGGCTCGTCTTTCGTCGTAAGCCTGACATGCTTCGATCCAGGCATGCTGCAATTCGAGTGGAGTGTGGGAGTCGGCAACCGGTGCTGCCAGGGCCGTCGTGGTGCGCAGCGGATCCTGGCCGCTCGCTTCGAGGCCGTTCCATAGCTCCACGGCACGGCTGATCGCCATACCCTCGCGTTGACGCGCGATCAGCCACTTGAGCTGGTCGACATCGCGCTGCGAGTAGCGCCGCTGGCGGCCAAGACTGCGCTCCGG
>DATLRG010000819.1:0-2955 GCA_035534795.1 Chloroflexota bacterium | reverse complement strand
GAAGCCGGCCTCTCGACAGAGCTCCCGATCGACCGGGTGCGCGCCTTGATCGAGGACGAGGAGTCGGACTCCCTGCGCTGCCAACGCTGTATCGACCGTCGCGAGCAGCGACGCTCGCAGCCCGCCGCGGCTCACCTCGATCAGCTCCGCCACGTCCGAGCGTCGACGCCACGGTCCCGCCACGACGTACTGCCGCCCTTCATCTGCCACGAACGCCATGCTCGGGTAGCGCCGAACGTGGTCGGCGAGCGTGCGCGGGCTGAATCGACTGATCAAGGGCAGACGGACCCGCGACGCCCAGGCCGGCGTCAGCGGCTCGATGGGACCGGGATCACGACCACGAGCGACTGACCCTATTCCTAATATGTTAACTATGATCCGTCCTCCATGCGAAAGAGCACTGGTGCTGATTGACCACCCTCCCGCTGGCGCACCTCGACCACCGGGCTGATCAGGCCACGCGGTCCGTACTGACCCAGTATCCCAGCGTAGCTGGTCGAGACCATCGCGCGCGACACTGCACCACGCGTCAGTCCATCCCTCGGCTCGGCGCGCCGCATTGCCGCCGCCGATAACTGCACGCCGTCGTATCCCAGCGCCGCCGCCTCCGCGACCTGCCCCGCGCTGCCGAGCCGCGCCGCGACAGTCTTCCACCGTGATGAACCCGATGGCACCGCGGCCGGTACCACGACGTCAAACGCCCGACCCCCGGCCCACCGGGCCACCTCCGGCGCATCGCACCACGCCGCGACGCAGAGCAGCGTCGTTCCCGACGATAATCGTCCGAGCGCGAACTCGACGACGTTCGGGTCTCCGCCGCAGACCACGTCCAGCGTGCCGACCCGGGCCACGCCGCCGCTGTCCCGCGTGCCAGCGACCTGGCACGCTTTGCCCGCGTCGATCGGCGGACCGGCTTCCGCCGGCGTGGCCGAGCTCAGGAAACGATCCACCGCCCGATCGACCACGCTCGGCGTCGCCACCAAGGGATAGACACCAGCGGCCGCGTCCACCGGCTCCGTCGCGAGCCAGGTCAGGCCCGCCTGGCGATACACCGCCTCGGCGGTCTGAGCGTCCGACAGGCGATAGCCGACGATCGACACGACCGCCGGGTCCTCGGCGACGTCGCGCGGCGTCGACGGCAGCCGCTCGTCCGCGGCGATCAGATCGAGTCGGTAGCCGTTAATCCCACCGGCAGCGTTGACGTCGTCGGTCGCCAGCCACGCGCCCGCCAGCAGACTGGCACCATCGGCCGTCAGCGGTCCTGAGTATGGCGCCACGATCGCAATCTTGATTATACCCCGCCACGGAGTCTCTTCATGACAACCAGACAGCGACAGACCGACGAGGAAGAGGGTGACGAGGACCAGGTGAGCGCGGAGTGAAACTGCTTGCCCAACCCTCATCTTTCAGTCTTCGTCAGCTCTGGACGTGGACGCCGCCGAACGAGAGGATCCCCATCGGCGTGATCTTGAGTCCCGTGACCGCCGGGGACACGAGCTCGTAGTCGGTATCGAAGTACAGCGGAATGACGGGCGCATCCTGGATGAGTTGTTGCTGCGCCTGCCGATAGAGGGTGTTCCGCCGTTGCACGTCGGTCTCCGTCGCGGCGCGCGCGAGCAGCGCATTAACGGTCGGATTGTCGTAGCCAAAGCTGTTCGCCTGGCTGCTGCCATTGAACAGGATGTCCACGAAGTCCTGCGGATCCGGGTAGTCCGCGGCCCAGCCGAGAAAAAACATCTGCAGGTGATGCTGCGCCAGATCGTCATAGAACGTGTTCTCGAGCTGCTCGACGTCCACGGTCACGCCCAGCGTCTGGTGGTACATCGTGGCGAACGCCTCTCCGAGCGATCCGCTCCCTCCGGCGACCGACAGCACGATCGGGGGCAGGTTTGCCGCGGAGCCGTACGACGACTCGGCCAGCAGCGCCCTGGCCTTTTGCGGGTCGAAGGGTATCCCGCCAAACGAGGCATCGTACCCGGCCAGGCCCGGCGGCAAGACGCCGTTCGCGACGATGCGAGTCCCGCCGAACAAGCCGTTGATCAGCCCCTGCTTATTGGTCGCGTACGCGAACGCGCGGCGGACCTTCGGGTCGTCGAACGGCTTCTGCTGAACGTTGAATCCAATGTAAGAAAAACTCAGTTGTGGCGTCGTCCGGAGCTGGTTTCTCAGTGGGCTCGACGGATCTGTGACGCGCGGCAGATCTCCGACGCCGATCGGCGCGACGTCGAGCTTTCCTTGTTGGTAGAGCGACATGGCGGACTCTGGCCCAAAATAGTAGTCCACTTCGCTCAGCGTCGGCGTGGTGCCATAATAGTGAGGGTTGCGAACGAGCGTGAGCTGCTGGTTCGGCTGCCAGGACTTGAGCTGAAACGGTCCACTGCCGTTCGGATGCTCGTACCACTCCGGTCCCGAGCTGACGTTCGTCTGGTCGACGACAAAGGCAGTCGGATAGGTCAGTTTCGACAGGAAGTAGCTCTTGGGCGAATCGATCGTGATCCGCAGGGTGTGCGGGTCCACCACCTCGATGCCAGACACCGCTGTCGCCTTGCCTTGCAGGCGCGCGGTCGCGCCGACGATGTCGCCGAGGTAGGTGGCAGCGACCGGCGACTTCGTCGCGGGATCCAAAGCGCGCTCCAGGCTGTACTTGAAGTCCTGCGCGGTGATGGGTCGTCCATCCTGGAACCGTGCGTCGTCGCGCAGGCTGAAGGTGTAGGTCCGCCCACCGTTGGTCACCGTCCACGACGTGGCAATGTCGGGTTTGACCTGGAGCTGATCGTCCAGGCGAACGAGACCGGAATAGATCTCCAGCAGGTAGCCCCACGACTGGACATCCTGCGCCACCGCGGGATCGAGTGTTTCTGGTGGTGCGCCCGCCAGCCGCAGGATCCCGCCGCTCGTGGGCGTCACGTTCCCGACGCCACCTTTGACCGTCCCACACGCGGCGAGAGCGGGCAG
>DATLRG010000818.1:0-8820 GCA_035534795.1 Chloroflexota bacterium | reverse complement strand
CCGAAAACCTCCCTGGATTGTGCGCTTGACACACCAGAATGATCGGATAGAATCTTAGATGATGAATCCAGAAACCGCGTCGAAGATTCGGGTCGGCACCTGCAACTGGGCCGACCATACCGATTTTTATCCGGCCACGGTGAAGGCGAACGAGCGGCTAACGTACTACGCCCGGCACTTTTCGCTGGTCGAGGTCGATAGCACCTTCTACCATCTTCAGCCGGCCCACAACTTCGCGCGGTGGGCCGAGCGCACGCCGGCCGACTTTGTCTTCGACGTGAAGGCGTACCGCGAGCTCACCTGGCACGATCGGGGGACCGAGCCGTCGGCTGAGACGTTCGAGCGCTTCGGAGCGTCGCTGCGACCGCTGCAGGACGCCAGAAAGCTGAGGGCGGTCCTGTTCCAGTTCCCTCCGTGGTTCACCTTCCAGCAGAAGAATCGGGAATACCTGAGCACCTGTAAAGAGTTCTTCCCCGACCAGACGCTGGCGGTAGAGTTTCGTCATCGGAGCTGGCTGACCCCGGAGAATCGGGATGACACGCTGGCGCTGCTGCGCGATCAGCAGCTGGCCCACGTCATGGTCGACGAGCCGCAGATTGGTAGCGGCAGCGTGCCCGCGGTCGTCGCTGCCACCAGTGCCGCTCTGGCGATCGTGCGGTTTCACGGTCGGAATCGCCAGACCTGGTACGCGAAGGTGGAGACGACCGGCGAGCGCTTCAATTACCTGTACCAGCAGCAGGAGCTGAGCGAGTGGCTTCCGTCGCTCGAGGGCGTGGCCGCGCAGACCGGCGAGGTCCACGTTCTGTTGAACAACAACCGTGCGAACTACGCGGTGCGCAACGCCAAGGATTTTCAGATGCTGCTGGGCCAGCGCGTCGTTCCGTTCGAGAGCGAGCAGACGCCAACGCTCCTCTGAGAACGGGCTGGACCGAGCCGGCTTCGACCGGAGCGGGGCCCGTTGGGACCGGCAGCCTGGGCGGGATGCCGTCCGTGACCGCGTGCCCGGCCGTGCTGCCGCCGTCTCCCGAGCCACCGTTATTCCTTGACAGACCGTCGGTCGTCGTGATAACCTTCGGTCAAGCGGAAATACGTACACAATATTTGTGTAACTATTCTGTGACCCTCTTGTCCAGACGCGTCGTGGGACTCCACCAGGCGGGAAGCTGCCGGGCAGGATCTCGGGTAGCGCCACAAATTTTCGAGTGAGGAGCACTGACTGATGGTTCGACCTCTGGCTGGACGGCCGACGACGGCCGAGCGCATGGTCCACACGATTCTCCAGCAGCGCATTCTGGATGGGGTGCTACGCCCCGGCGAGCGCATCGACCTGGATGCGATCGCTAGCGAATTGGCGGTGAGCCGGACGCCGGTCCGCACCGCGCTCCGCCAGTTGGAAAGTGAAGGCCTGGTGACGATTTACCCGCACCGAGCCGTCATGGTGTCCGAGTTGTCGGCGGACGATCTGGAGCAGATCTACGCCGTGCGCATCCACCTCGAAACGCTCGCGGCGACGATGGCCGTGCCGAGCCTCACGGAGGAGGACATCAGCGAGATCCACCGCATTCACCAGGAGATCATTCAGGGTATCGACGAGGCAAACCTCGCTTCGTTCGCGGAGAAGGACCGCGCCTTCCACCTCGCCCTCTACCGAGCCGCGAACAACAAGTTCCTGTCGCGCCTGATTGACGATCTGAGGAAGGCGAGCCTTCGCTTCCTCACCGTTTACGCCTCCGTCGAGCGTCTACCGAACGCCGTCGCCGAGCACGAGCAGATCATCGCCGCCGCCGAAGCCCGTGACGCCGAGCACGTCGTCGAGCTGATTCAGAAGAATCTCGAGCGGACCTGCGGCGTCGCCGCCGCGTTCCTCCGCACCCGAGTCGCGTCGGCGGCCAACTGACGGCGGACGGGGAGACGGGCGGACGCGCCCGCTTGTCTCCCCGCCTCAAAGGCCTAGCGGCCGGGCGCGAGCCGTGCTATGATTGACCGTCCTTCTTGAGAAAGTATGTGGATGATCGATCAGGCTGAGGTTCCCACGCGCGCACGGTACGACCCCCGGCGGCACGCCGCCATTCGTACCGACGAGTACGTGTACGCGCAGCTCATTCCGTACATCGGCAACAAGCGAAAGCTCCTCCCGTTGATCTCGAACGGCATCCAACACACTGGCCTCGAGGCGGGAACGTTTGTCGATCTGTTCTCGGGCAGCACCGTGGTCGCGCGCCTGGCGAAGACGATGGGCTTTCGCGTCGCGACGAACGACTGGGAGCCGTACGCGCACGAGATCGCCCGCGGTACCGTCGCACTCAATCGGGTGCCGGAGTTTGGCGCGCTCGGCGGGCCGGCGCTCGTCTTCGAGCGATTGAACGCGCTGGATCCGGAGCATGGCTACGTGGCGCGGCACCTGTGTCCGCTGGACGACGAACGGCCAGACTCGACGCAGGAGCGATTGTTCTTCACCCGCCAGAACGGGGAGCGCATCGACGCGATGCGCGAGCAGATCGCCGCCTGGGAGGCCGCGGGCTCGATCTCGCCGGACGAGCGCGCCTATCTGCTGAGCGCGCTGCTCTACGCGGTGAGCTACGTGAGCAATACCAGCGGAGTGTTCAAGGGGTTCCACGATGGATGGGGAGGTCAGACCGCGACCGCCCTCTACCGGATCCGCAGCCTCCTCCGGCTGAAGCCGCCGATGGTGTTCGACAACGGCCAGCACAATCTTGCCTGGAGAGACGACGCGCAGTCGCTGGCGCGAGACCTGGTCCAGCGCCTCGGGCAGACGCCCGACGTCGTCTACGTCGATCCACCGTACAACCAGCATCCCTATGGCAGTAACTACCATGTGCTGAATACCGTCGCGCTGTGGGACAAGCCCTTGGTGAGTCCGCGGACCCGCGTCGACGGGCGCGTCCGCGACAAATCGGCGATTCGCAAGGACTGGCGTACCGAGCGCCGCTCGCCGTACAACGCGGCCCGAACCGCGCTACCGGGCTTTCAGGCGCTCATCGGCGGCTTGACGGTCCGGTGGATTCTGGTAAGCTACAGCACCGATGGGAACATGCCGCTCGAGGGGATGCTCCGGTTGCTGGCCGAGCGCGGTGACCTTCGGGTCTTGACCCGACGCTACAAGCGGTATCGGGTAAGCACACCGCGGATGTCGCCGAAGTCGCACAACGTCGAGTTTCTCGCCGTGCTCGACACGGCCGGCAAGGCCACGACATCGCGGGTCGAGGCATTGGTCGAAGAAATCAAATGCCAGGAGGCACACGGTCCCACCGGCTGGGATTTTGAGTTTTCAGACCTGGCAGAGTAAACTCTAGAGCGCCGGCGCGTTCGAGCCGGCACGGAACCTGCGTGCGTCCGCTATCCACCGAAGAGCACAAGCAGACAGTGAGGGGATGGCCGCTGTAAGGTGATCAGGAGGATTCCCAGGTATGATGAAGCCCGCGGAGCCACGCCACGCTCCACATCTGTCGGCCGAACGCGCTGCGGGCGGTCTGGTCCAGACTGCGCCGGGAGCAGGGTTGCTCTCTCCTGAGCGACAAGCCCAACTCGTCCATTGGTACGAACAGATGGTAGTGATCCGCCGGTTCGAAGAGACGGCCGCGGAAATGTACACGCGAGCGAAAATCGGCGGCTACCTGCACTTGAACATTGGAGAAGAGGCGACGGTCGTCGGGTCGATCGACGCCCTGCAGCCCCAGGACTACATCTTCAGCAACTACCGCGAGCACGGGCACGCCATCGCCCGTGGCGTCGAGCCCAAAAAAGTCATGGCCGAACTGTTCGGCAAGGAGACGGGCGTCTGCAAGGGCCGGGGCGGCTCGATGCACATCTTCGACATCCAGAAGCATTTCATGGGCGGCTACGGGATCGTCGGCGGGGCGATCCCGTTGGCCGTGGGTGCCGGTTACGCCATCCAGTATCGTTCGTCCGCCGCCGTCGTCATGTCGATCTTTGGCGAGGGGGCAACGAACATCGGGGCTTTTAGCGAATCCATGAACCTGGCTGAGCTCTGGAACCTGCCGATCGTCTTCCTCTGCGTGAACAACCGCTACGCGATGGGCAAGCCGGTCGAGGAAGAGACGGCGGTCACCGAGATCTGGCGCAAGGCCTGCGCGTACGACATGGCCGCCGAGCGAGTCGACGGGATGGACATTCTGGCGGTGTACGAGGCGGCGACCCGAGCCGTCGATCGCGCGCGCCAGGAGCATGGCCCCACGCTGCTCGAGGCGGTGACCTATCGGTTCCGTGGGCACTCCATGGCCGACGCTGGGACCGTCTACCGGACGACCGAGGAAATTGAACAGTGGCGTGGGCGCGACCCGATCGTCTCGTTCCGCGAGAAGCTCGAGCAGGCCGATCTGCTGAGCGCGTCTCGGGCGCACGAGATCGATCAGGCAGTCGACCAGACCATTGAGGATGCCGTCAGGTTCGCCGACGAGAGTCCGTTCCCCTCGACCTCGACGCTCTACGAGTCTGTCTATTGTGAGTCCGGTGAGACGCAGGAGGATGGTACGGGTGCCTGACATTTCCTACCGCGAGGCGCTGCACCAGGCGCTGCACGAAGAGATGCTGCGGGACGAATCCGTCTTCTTGATGGGCGAGGACATTGCCCAGTTCGGTGGCGCCTACAAGGTGACACAGGGCCTCTACGAGGAGTTCGGCCCGCGGCGCGTCCGCGACACGCCGATCGCCGAGGAGGGGATCGTGGGGGCGGGCATTGGCGCCGCCATGCTCGGACTGCGGCCGGTGGTCGAGATCATGACGATCAACTTCATTCTGACCGCGTTCGATCAGGTGATCAACAACGCCGCCAAGATCAGCTACATGTTTGGTGGGCAGGATTGCGTGCCGCTGGTCATCCGCACACCCCAGGGAGCGGGTCACCAGTTAGGAGCGCAACACTCACAAAACTTCGACGTCTACTTCGCCTACGTGCCGGGGCTGCACGTGGTTTGCCCGGCCACACCCGCGGACGCGAAGGGGATGCTCAAGACGGCCATCCGGGGAAACAACCCGGTCATGTTCATCGAGAACCTGGCGCTCTACAACACCATTGGGCCCGTGCCAGAGGGCGAGTACCTGGTGCCCTTCGGGAAGGCGCGGATCGCCCGTCCTGGCCGTGACCTGACGATCATCTCGCACTCCCGCATGGTGCGGACCGCGCTCGACGCCGCCGATACCCTCGCGAAGGAGGGCGTCGAGGCGGAAGTGGTCGACCTGCGATCGCTCCGCCCGCTCGACGTCGAGACGCTGGTTGCCTCGGTGCGCAAGACGAACCGCGCGATCGTCGTGGGCGAGGACTGGCGCGCCTACGGAGTGGGCGCAGAAATTGCCGCGACAATCCAGGAGCAGGCGTTCGACTTCCTGGATGCGCCGATCGCGCGGATCGCGACTGCCGAGGTCCCGATTCCCTATTCGAAGCCCCTGGAGACCGCCGCGCTCCCCCAGGCCGGCGCCGTGGTCGAAGCGGCGCGCGCGATGGTCCCGCGACGGTTGCGACGGGCGTGAAGGATGGTTGAATGGCCGTAGATATTGTCATGCCGCGGATGAGCGACACGATGGAGAAAGGGACCATCGTTCGCTGGCTGAAGCATGAAGGGCAGGAAGTTAAGAAGGGCGAGCCGATCGCCGAGATCGAAACCGACAAGGCCACGATGCAGCTCGAATCGTACGCGGGCGGGACTCTCCAGCGGATTCTCCTGCCGGAAGGCCAGAGCGCGCCGATTGGCACGCCGATCGCGGTGATCGGGGCGGCTGGCGAGCAGAAGGTCGAGCGGGTTGCCGCGCCGGCCCCGGCCGCTCCGTCGCCAGCGCCGGCGAGAGCGGTGGTGGCGGCGCCCCCGCCTGCCGCGGAAGAGGCGGAAAAGAGGCCGCTGGCATCGCCGGTGGCGCGGCGCCTCGCCGAAGAATTGAACATCGACTTGCGCGCCGTGACCGGCACCGGCCCCGGTGGGCGGATCACGCGCGAGGACGTCGAATCGGTCGCCATGGAGCAGCGTGGCGCGCCACCGCCGTCGCCGGCCGAGCCGGCCGCCGGCCCGGTCGAGCGTCGCGTGACGCGCATGCAGGAAACGATCGCGCGACGCATGGTGCAAAGCAAGACCACCGTGCCGCACTTTTACGTCACGACCGAGGTCGACATGGCGCAGGCCGCGCGCCTGCGCCAGCAGCTGATCGAGGCCTGGCCAGACGTTCACGTGAGCTTCAGCGATCTGATCGTCAAGGCGGTGGTGCTGGCGCTGAAGGCGCATCCGCTCGTGAATGCTTTCTGGCACGACGATCATCTCGAGTACCACGACGACGTCAACGTGGGCTATGCCGTCGCGATGGAGGGCGGGCTGCTGGTGCCGGTGCTGCACGACGTCGCCACGACCGACCTGCGGACGATCTCGAAGCAGCTCAAAGAGCTGGTCCAGCGGACGAAGGACGCGAAGTCGATGCCGGGCGACTTTGAAGGCGGGACGTTCACGATCTCGAATCTCGGCCAGTACCCGGTCGAGGATTTCCTGGCGATCGTCAACCCGCCGGAGAGTGGGATTCTCGCGGTGGCCCGGATCGAGAAGAAGCCGGTCGTCCGCGAGGACCAGATCGTCATCTCCCAGGTGGTGCATCTAACGCTGTCGGGGGACCACCGGGTCTTCTACGGCGCGACCGCCGCTGAGTTCCTGGGAACGTTGAAGGAATTGCTCGAACGCCCGTTGTCGTTACTCCAATGACGAGGGATGAGAGTGTCCCTCGTCACTTGATCCGGGAGGTCCGATGGGACGACTGCGTTTCCGTCCGCGCACGCCGCCAACAGGTGAAGAGCCGGCCGTCTGGAAGCCGAAGACCCCAATGATTCCGGGAGCGGACATTCCCGAGGGCGCGAATCCGGTCGTACCGGAGCCGCCGTCGAACGGCATCACCGTGGACTCGGAGATCCCGCTCGAGCCGGGGCGGCCGCGGGCATCGATTCCCTGGCAGCCAGGCACGCCGGTCAGCGAGCGTCAGCGGACGCCGCGGGTGCGGACGCAGCAGAATAAGTAGGAGAAGCATCGAGGATGAGTACGGAAAGCAAGGAGGCGACGAACCTGGCGCGGCTGGGCGCTGCCGGGGTCAATACGGCCGATCTCCAATGGTTTCTGGCGCTGGCAACCGAGAGCGACCTCGATCGTTTGCCCGCCGATGCGCTGTTCCTCCCCGGCCAGCGCACGAACTACCGTGACACCCTGATTGACCTGAAGAGCGGCCGCCCGGTCTATCTCCAGGAAGCCGTCCCCGCTGGATCCGTCTTCTGCTTGCTCGGGCCGCTGAAGCCGCTGATGCGACGATGAAAGCTTCACGCCTTCTTCGCCCCACCGTGACCGTGGGCGATGGTGGCCATGGTCACGAAGGCGAGCGTGAGTAACGCGAAGACGAGGGCTTGGACGGCCCCGACGAACAGCTCCAGCCCCATGAACGGTAGCACGACCACCCACGGCACCAGGAAGGGAACGACCGACAACAGGATGTCGCCGGCGAAGAGGTTGCCGAACAACCGGAAGCTGAACGAGATGATCTTGGCGACCTCACTGATCGTCTCCAGGAAGCCGACGAAGACGCCGATCGGGCCGCCCTTCAGATTGATGAACTTGCCCGCCCAGCCGCCCCAACCGGTGTGCTTGATGCTCCAGAACTGGACCATGAAGACCGCACTCAAGGCGAGCATGAGCGTGAAGTCAAGATCTGCGCTTGGCGAGCGGAACAGCGGGATCTTCTCCGTGCCTTTCTGGATGAAGATCGTCGCGTTGGTCACGCCGGGCAGCAGCTCCAGCCAGTTATTGACCAGGACGTAGAGAAAGATCGTCGCGAACAGCGCGAAGAACTCGCGTCCCCTCTCCCGGCCCGCCACGTTCTCAGCCATGCCGACCAGGGCGTCGACGATCCATTCGGCCAGGTTCTGCAGGCCCGTCGGCACGAGCTTCATCGAGCGCGTCGCCAGGCCGAAGAGCACGGCCAAAAGGATGATCGAGATCCAGCCGGTGATCAACGTATTCGCGATGGGGAAGCCGAAGACGGTCGTGACGATGCTGGACGAGATTTCGACCGGGGCCAGCGCAACCGGGAACAAGATCCCGACGAGGACGAGCACCAGTCCGATGATCGCCAGGCCGACGAGCAGCCCTCGGCGCGAGCTTTTTGCCTGTTCCTGAACAGGAACCGTGTCAGTCATGGTCTGATCAGCCCCTCGTGGCGAGTGTCTCCGCGCCGGGAGAGTATACCACATCGGCGTCGGGGTAGAGGGTATCTGACACACGTCAGATACCCTCTACCCCGACATATTCGCTGCCACGCGCTTCACTGCTCGCGGGCGTGCCAGACGCGCCCGATCCGTCATCGCCGCTGCCGACCGAGTCCGGTGCGGTTACGCGTCCGGCGTGAGGGCGCTTTTGGCCGCCGGGGCGTTTTCCTTGGTGGCCTGGTAGAGCTGATTCGCCGTCTGGCGGCAGGTCGCGGTCCGCAGAATAGCGTCGCGCGAGGCGTTGGTCAAGCTGGCCCAGCGGCCCCAGTCGGGCGTGCCCTTGCGGGCATTGGCCTCGCTCCGAACCAACTGGTGCAGCCGTGCCGTCGCGGCGTTGGCGATCGAGGCCAGGATGAACGCAGCCTCCGCGCGATTCGGGTTTCCCGCGATGTCTTTGATCGCCGTCTCGACCTCGGACGGGACCAGTCCGGTTCCTTTGTCCATCGTACAGTTCACTCCACGTTCTTTGCCTTCATGGTACCATGGCGATGTACCAGGTGCAGGATCAGGGGATTCGTTCGGAGATAGCTGGTGGAACATTGGCCCGACAGGCCACTGTT
>DATLRG010000817.1:0-4337 GCA_035534795.1 Chloroflexota bacterium | reverse complement strand
ACGCCTTCACCGGAGCTGGTTCGGCTGACCCGCAACGCGCTGACCCACCTCTACGACTCGGCCTACCTCGAAAACCATCCGCTGGCCGCCTGGCTCGACCTCGGAGGTAAACTGGACCACACCCCGCGGGCCCAGCGGCTTCGCCGGTTGCTGCTCGACTGCATCGAGGCGCTGCGTCCGCAAAGCGCGACCGGCCTCGGCGCCGAGGGCTCACGGGCCTACGCCATCCTCACCTACCGCTACGTTGACGGGATGGCGATGGAAGAGATCGCGGCGCGTCGCGCCTTGAGCGAGCGCCAGGCGTATCGCGAGCTCGAGCGGGGACTGGAGGCGGTGGCGGCTTTGCTGCACGAGCGAGTCGGCGAGCTGGGTCCAGCCGTTGACCCCCTGCCACGTGCCGAGGAACCGTTGGCGGACCAGGTCCAGGTGGCCCAGGTCGAGGTCGCCCGTTTGCGCCAGACGGTGCGCGCCGAATCGCTCAGGCCCGGCGAGGTCTTCGACGGGGTGCTGGCGATGCTCGCGCCGATCTTGCGGGAGCTCGAGGTGCGCTGCCTGGTCGAGTCGGCCGAAACGTGGCCGGCGATCGTCGCGGATCGAGTGATGTTTCGCCAGGCGATCTTGAATCTGCTGACCTACGCCAGCCACGTCGTCGCGCCGGGTGGTCTCAGCGTATCCGCGGTCGCCGACGCGAGTGAGCTGCTTCAGATCACCGTGATCGAGGAACCCGATCCGCACCGGGAAAGCGCCACCTCGGCCGAGGCGGCCGGGGGCGATCCGGTCCGCCTCGGCGTTGCCCGAGCGTTAGTAGAAGCCCAGGGCGGCCGACTCGAAACCCGGACCGAGCCGGGGCGCTGGTCGGCGCGGGTCTGGTGCCGAACCGCGCCGCGCCGGACCATCCTCGTCGTCGACGACAACCAGGATCTGATCGCCCTCTTTCAGCGCTTCGTCGCCGGGCACGACGTCACGGTGATCGGGGCGAATGAGAGTATCCAGGCCCTGCGCCTGGCGGCGGAGCTGCGGCCCGAGCTGATCACCGTGGACGTGATGATGCCGAATCTCGACGGCTGGGACGTGCTCCAGCGGCTCAAGGCGACCCCCGCGACGGCCAGTATCCCGGTCGTCGTCTGCTCGGTGCTTCACGAGCCCGAGCTGGCTCGGGGCATGGGCGCGAGCGATTACCTGATCAAGCCAGTCCAACAGGCCGACCTGCTCGCGGTGCTGGGACGCCATCTTGGGCGACCGAGCCTGGCGACGTGACCACGCCAAGGAGCGCTTGCAAACACTGGGAGAGCTGCGTGAGTGAGAAGCCGGCCGGGTAGCTCAGCCGCAGCTCGCCGCCGATCGGCTCGGCCTCCTCGTCGAGATCGCATGCTGACATAACGATGACGTCCGGTTGCCCGAACGCTTTGCCGTGGCGTAGCTCGGCCAGCACCTCGCGACCGCTTAGACCGGGCATCCGCAGATCGAGCAGCACCAGGTCCGGGCGCTGCGAGCGGGCGATGTCCAGCCCTTCCGGGCCGCTCGACGCTTCGAGCAGTCGGAGAGACGGATCGCTCGCGGTGAGCACCCGCGACAGCAAGCGGACGAACTCCGGATCGTCGTCGATCAAGAGTACCGTCCGCGGCGCATGGGGCAAGCGACCGAGCGCCGCGAGCAGCTCGTCGCGCGAGATTGGCTTGACGAGGTAGTCTGCCGCTCCGAGGAGCAGCCCCAGCCGACTCAGGCTCGGGAGCCGACAGGTGAGCAGCGGGACTCGAGCGCGCAGCTCGCCGAGTGGAGTCGGTCCGTCTGAACCGTCGGCGTCGACGATAACCGCCGACGGCGCCGTCTCGCGCACCAGCGTCACGGCATCGTCCAGCGTCGCGCTGCAGGCGAAGCGATAGCCTTCGACGTAGCGCTGGAGCACCGAGAGGATCCGGGGATCGTCGTGGAGCACCACGACGTGCGGCAGCTCGCCGCGCTCCGGAGGCAACGTCGCCACGCTCAGTCGCGCCAGTCCAAGGTCGGCGAGATTGCTGGGCAAGGTGAAGCTCACCACCGTCCCGAGGCCCGGGGTGCTATCGATCCACATCGTCCCGCCGTGCAATTCGATGAACTTCTTACTCAAGGCCAGTCCGAGCCCGTTCCCTTCGCGCGCCTGATCGTCCTGCAACTGGCTGAAGGTCTCGAAGGCCTGACTGAGGCGCTCCGGCGCGATTCCCCGGCCGGAGTCGACGACGGCGACCGTCGTCAAAGCGTCCTCGGTGCCGACCTGGATCCGGATTCCGCCGGAATCGGTGAAGCGAACCGCGTTGGTCAGGAGATTCAGCAGCACCTGGCGAATCCGCGTTCGATCCAGATAGAGGACCGGCGGACCGGCGCGGATCGCGACGTCGAGGCGCAGCGCCTTCGACTCGGCCAGTCCCCGCACCATGTCGACCGCCTCGCGGATGATCGCCTCCAGGTCGGTCGGCTCGCGATGCAGGGGCAGGCGTCCAGCCTCGATCTTCGAGAGGTCCAAAACGTCGTCGATCAGATCGGAGAGGTGACGAGCGCTGCGGTAGATCGCCAGCACGTCGCCGCGATACTCGCTCGGCAGCGACGCCCCCTTGTAGCTTTCCGGCGCGGTCGCCATCATCTCGCTGAAGCCCACGATCAGGTTCAGCGGCGTCCGCAGCTCGTGGCTGACGTTGGCCACGAACTCCGCCTTGAAGCGATACGCCTTCTGGGTCGCCTCGCGAGCGAAGATCAGCGCCTCGTTTGCCCACTCCAGCCGGACGTAGGCCTCGTCCAGATTCTTCAAGACGCGCAGCAGCTCGGCGCGCCGTTCGCGCGCTTCCCGGAGGTTCTTCTGGGACTCGTGGGTCATCGTCAGCGCCCAGGCCAGCGCCGTGAAAAGGCGACGCGCGCTGAGCCAGGTCATCAAGCCGGTCAGACTGATCACGACCGTCGGGTTCAAAAGATCGGCAAGCGGCGTGCCTGCCTGCAGACCGACCAGGAAGACCAGGCCGATACTCGCCAGCGACACCAGCCCGAGCGTCCCCGGACCGACGAGCATGCCGGCGACGATCACGACGAGGAGATAGAGATAGAGCGTAAAGCCTCCCGCGAAAGCGCCGGCGATGATTGTCACCGCCCCGAGGAGACTGCTAATGTAGATGAGCGCCGCGACGTGCAAATGCCGCTCGGCCAGGCGGTAACCGAGCGCCGTGGTCAGGATCAAGAGCCCGAGGACGAGATAGGCCTGAGCCAGGTGCGGACTGGAGCGGACAATGTCGCTGACCAGCCAGAGCCAGCCGAGCACCACGGTGACCGGCAGCAGCGAAAGGAACGTCTCGCGCACCAGGTCGCTGAGAATGGCATCTTCTTCGAAATCGCCGGCATAGGTCGAGTGGTGCATACTCATGGGCGATCACCCCGCGGACCAACTTCTAATCTCGTGCGCCATTGTGCGGTGGATATCATATCATCGGGGTGAGTCGTCGATTCGGAACCGCGGCGGGACGGGGCAGGCATGGAGAGCCTACCCCTACCGTGATTGGAGGCATCATGCGGATCGCGGTGATCGGCGTGGGCGGCTTGGGCGGCTATTACGGCGGACTGCTGGCGCGGGCCGGGGAGGACGTCACGTTCATTGCCCGCGGGGCCAGCCTCGCGGCGCTGCGCGCGCGCGGGCTAGCGGTGCGGTCTGAATTCGCCGGGGACTTCGCGCTGCCCATCCAGGCGACCGACGACCCGCGGCAGATTGGCCCGGCCGACCTGGTGTTGTTTTGCGTCAAGACCTACGACCTGGAGAGCGCCGCCGAAGTGTCGCGGCCGCTGGTTGGCTCCGGTACCGTCATCCTGCCCGTGCAGAACGGCGTCGATGCCCCGGCGCGCCTCGGCGAATTGCTGGGAACCAATCACGCCCTGGGAGGCATCTCCTACCTCGCGGCCCGCCGCGACGCGCCCGGGGTAATCGTCCAGGGCGGTCTGTCCGGCCCGCTGCTCATTGGCGAGCTCGCCGGCGGGAGCAGTCCTCGCTGCGAGCGTATCCGGGAGACGTTCGCCCGGGCCGGCGCCCTGGTGGAGACGGTTTCCGACGTCACCGCCGCGCTCTGGGAGAAGCTCGTCCTCGTCTGTGGCACCGGCGGCGTCATGGCCCTGATGCGCTTGCCCATCGGCCCGATCCTCGCCTGCCCGGAGTCGCGCGCCTTCTTGCGGGCTACCCTGGACGAGGCCGAAGCCGTCGCCCGGGCCAACGGCGTCGCCCTGACCGACGGCTGCGCCGCGCGGCACTTCGCCACGATCAGCCAATCCAAGCCGTGGACCCGCAGCTCCATGCTCAACGACGTTTTGGCCGGCCGCCGCCTCGAGCT
>DATLRG010000816.1:0-3191 GCA_035534795.1 Chloroflexota bacterium | reverse complement strand
CTGACTCCGTCCAGACACCCTCTACACCTCAAATCCTACGCCCGGGCACCCCGGCGCTTCAGAATGTGGATCGCGCGCTGGTCGACGTCCAGCGTCGCTTCTTTGAATCCTTCTGGAAGCGTCGGGTGGGCGGTGATCAGGTGGGCAATGTCCTCGACGGTCGCCTCCATCGCCACGGCCAGCGCGGCTTCCGCGATCAGGTCCGTCACCTCGGGACCAATCATGTGGACGCCCAGGATCTGCCCGTACTTGGCCTCGGCCACCACCTTGATCAGCCCGGCCGACTCGCCGATGACCACTGCCTTCGAGTTCGCGGCAAACGGGAAGCGGCCGACCTTGATCTCCTGGCCGGTCGCGCGCGCCTGTTCCTCGGTCAAGCCAACGCTGGCGACCTGAGGCGTGCAAAACGTCACCGCGGGAACGGCGCGATAGTCCATCTCCACGTCGTGCCCGAGCGCGTTCTCCACGGCAACTTCGCCCTGAGCAGAGGCGACGTGGGCGTATCGACCACCGACGAGGTCGCCAATGGCGTAGACGCCCGGCACGCTGGTCTGCAGCCGCGCGTCGACCTTGACGGTCCGCCCCGCCATCTCGACGCCGATCCGGTCGAGTCCCACCCCGGCGGTGTACGGGACCCGACCGATGGCGATCATGACGCGATCGGCTCGGAGGACCTGCGGCCCCGCGGTCGTCGTGATGGCGACGTCCAGGCCCCCACTGGCTGCCGGCGAGAGCCGCTCCAGACGGGTCTCGGTATGCACCTTGATTCCCCGCCGCTGGAACTGTTGAGCAAGACTCCGGCCGAGTTCGGCGTCTTCGCCGGGCACCAGTGTGGGGAGCATCTCGACGACGGTGACGTCGCTGCCAAATGCCGCGAAGAGAGTGGCGAACTCGACCCCGATGGCCGCGCCGCCGATGATCACGACGCTTTTCGGAACTTCGTCCAGCACCAGACCCTGGTCGCTGCCAAAAACGCCGGGCAGGTCCAGACCCGGGATCGGCGGACGGCTTTCGACTGAGCCGGTCGCGGCGACGACGTTTCGCGTGGTCACCTCTTCGGTCCGACCGTCATCCAGGCGTACCTGCAGACGATGCGCGTCGAGAAAGCTGCCGGAGCCGTGCAGATAGGTGATGCCGTTCCCTTTGACCAGGCTCTCGACGCCGGAGCGCAATTGCAGGACCACCTTGTCCTTACGCGCCTGGACCTTCGCGTAGTCGAACCCGGCCGAGCCCACGGTGAGGCCAAAGTCGTCCGCGTGCTGGATGGCCTGGAAGCGCCCTGCCGCGTCGAGGAGGGCCTTGCTCGGGATGCAACCGCGATTCAAGCAGGTGCCTCCCAAGTAATCTTTCTCGATCAGGACCGTGCGTGCTCCCAGTTGGGCCGATCGGATCGCGGCGACGTACCCGCCCGGGCCGCCGCCGATGATGGCGATGTCAGATTCGATTGCCACGGATCAACCTCTTAAAAAAGAATCCAGGAGATCAGGGCTGGCTGGCCGCGCAAGGTCGGGATGCTTCATGTGGAGTGCTCACGTTCACACGAAAAGCAGATAGGGGCTTTCCAGAAGCTGCCGGATCCTTGCCAGGAATCGCGCGGCGGGAACACCGTCGACGATGCGATGGTCGAAGGTCAGGCTGAGCCACATCGTGGGTCGGGCGAGTATCTGACCATCGCGGACGACCGCCCGCTCGGAGATCTGCCCAACGCCTAGAATCGCGCACTCGGGCCAGTTGATGATCGGCGTGAAGGCCTCGACTCCGACCGTGCCCATGTTGCTGATCGTGAACGTGCCGCCGGTTACCTCATCGCGGGTAAGCTGGTTCTGGCGAGCGCGTTCCGCCAGCGCGCGCGAGGTCTGCGCAATCTCGAGCAGCGACCGACGGTCGGCGTCGCGGATCACCGGCACGATCAGTCCGGCGTCGATCGAGACCGCCACGCCGAGGTTGATCTCGGCG
Source organism: Chloroflexota bacterium (assembly GCA_035534795.1). Taxonomy (GTDB): domain Bacteria; phylum Chloroflexota; class UBA6077; order FW602-bin22; family CADDYW01; genus JAJPKB01. The sequence goes on along the minus strand of DATLRG010000816.1, from coordinate 1,235 downwards.
TGCAGGTGAATGCCGTCGTCGGCGAGGCTCGAGTTGAGCTGGGGATGTTCGCGCAACGCCCTGGCGACCGCCCGGATGATCACGTCGTTGTACGACACTTTGATCCCGTGCTGCTTCTGCCATTCGTCGCCGACTTGCTGACGCAGCTTCACGATCTCGCCCACGTCGACCTCGGCGGTGAGCGTGACCTCGGCGACCGTCTGCTGGCTCTTCGTCATGCGCTCGGCGATGGTGCGCCGAATACCTGTCAGCGGAATGATGGAGCCGGGGAGCACCGCGGCCGGCGCCGCGTTCGGTGAGTCAGCGCGGGCAGGTGTTGGAAATGGTACCGCGACAGGGATTGGCGAGGGCGGCGGTGGTTGCGCGGGCAGGCCCCGTGGCTTTGGCGTATCCGATGGCAGTACCCTGGTTGGTGCTGCAAGGACGTCGCGTTCAAGAATGCGTCCACCAGGACCGGTCCCCTGCAACTGACTGACGTCCACGCCACGCTCCTCGGCGACCTTCCGTGCCCGCGGCGTCACGAAGATCTTCGCCTGCGACGTCGTGTTCACGGGCGCAGCGACGGCGACCGCGACGGAGCCGCTGGTCGTTGCCGCCACGACGGGGCCGCCGCCGTTCGTGTCCGGGCTGACGTCGCCCTCGGCGCCGATGATGGCGAGAACCGAACCGACGTCGACCTTCTGCCCTTCGGGGACCTGGATCCGCCGCAGGATGCCGTCGGCCGGCGACTCGACCTCGGTCGTGACTTTGTCGCTCTCCACTTCGAAGAGGGATTCGCCCTTTTTCACCGGCTGACCAACGCTCTTGAGCCACTTGCTGATGACGCCATCTGCCATCGACGCTGCTAGTTGGGGAAGCCTGACCTCGACTGCCACGATTGAGCTAACCTCCGTCTTCTCTGACACGCTCGACAATGCCAGTATCGTAATGCACGAACGGGCCACTGTCGAGTCGAGAAGCGCGTCACCGAAGTATTGAGGCTGGGCAATCCGTCGCGGGCGGCGGTCTGACACCTAGCTCCTGTCTCCTGTCTCCTGGCTTCTCTTCTTCTTGGCACTCCTTTTGCTCGCGCACTATTCTACGCCACGTGGGGCGCGTCACCGGCGAATCGCCGACGCAGGCGATCGAGGCGCGACCCCACCCGGTCGTCCCGAGCCAAGGGAACGGATACGGCGTAGACGGAGGTGACGTGGTGAAGTCCACCGTTTTGCGGATGGTCGCGGCACTCGTCTTCA
>DATLRG010000815.1:0-3479 GCA_035534795.1 Chloroflexota bacterium | reverse complement strand
GCCCCTCTCCATCGGAGATGGAGAGGGGAGAAGGTCCGGCTCCCCTCTCCATCTCCGATGGAGAGGGGCGGGGGGTGAGGCCACGCGGCCAGGATGCGGCGGACGAATTGGAACGCCAGGGGTATGGTCAGCGTGCCGGCGAAGACCGAGAACAATCGGTCGGAGAAGACCGAGGGGCCCAGCAGGACCCGCCAGCCGGCCAGCGCCAGGTGGTAGCCGGGCGGGTGCAGGTCGACGCTGAAGTCCTTGGCGACGGTGAGGGCCCGCACACCGGCGCCGGAGAGGTAGATGCTGACGCCCTCGTCCCACCACAGGCTCTGGAACTGGAGGTGCCAGAGGCGCAGGGCGAGTCCGAGTAGCGTCAGGGCGAGGATGACGAGCGCGGCGGAACCCGGTCCCAGGGCTCGATCCGGGCGGGGAGTGGCACCGGACGAGGGTCTCGACCCGTCGGCGGTCGGCTTCAACGCGCTTCGCTTTTGCTCAGACGGTGATCTCACGGGAGCATAGGTTACACGGATTGTCCGCGGAAGGGAAGAGCGGATCTACGATAACCGTTCACCGGTCGGCCACCTGGATCTTCCCGAGCACGACCCGGTCGGACGATGGATCTCCCGCTGACGCGGCGACCGGCAGGCGGTTGCCGGTCGTCGCGTCGTAGAGACCGACCTCGATGGTTAGATTGCCGAGCGGTGTTCGCGGCGACAGCTTCAGCGGGTAATGGTCCTCGACGTATTCGCTCGGAATCCAGGCGCTGGTCGGGTACGACCAGTTCTTTGGCACGCCGTCCCACTGGGCCCAGATGTGGTCCTGGCTGTCGAGCAGGTGGACGAAGACGTGATAGCTCGTCGCGGTGGCGCGCAGGTCCTTCCAGTCGAGCGTGAGCGTGAGCTGCCCGCCCGGCGTCGTTCGGTCTGCCGAGAGGTCGTAACCGACGAGCGATACCGTCCCGCCGAGGACGTCCTGGAGGGGGTGAGGTGTGGACGGCGCGGTGAAGTCGCGGACGACCCGAGCGATCGCGATCGATCCGAGAGGAATCGAGTGTCCGTTGGAGAGGACCAGGCTCAGCGCCGCCGGACCGGCCGGCGCTGACGCGGGCAGCTTCAGAGTGCGCTGCTCGCGGACAAGCTCGCCGGGTTGCCAGCGGTTGGTGGGGAAGGCGTCGCCGAGTGGACGGTCGTCCTGGACGACGATCTGCCCATCTGGCGCTTGCAGCCGGAGGCTCGCGTCGAGGGGCGACAGCGTGCCCATCGCGCGCCAGAGGAAGGTCACCGCGAGCGAATCGCCCGGCGCGAGGCTGCTCGGTCCGAGCTGATCGGCGGCGAGGGTGAGGGCCGGCGTGATCTGCATCGCCAACTGGTTTGGTAGCGTTGGATCCGTGGTCCCGACGGTCGGCCGCGGCACGCCAAGCGGACCGAGGACGATCTGCTGCCCGATCGGGTGCTGGCCGGCGTCGAGGACGTTCAGACCGGCCAGGTCGCTCAGGCGATAGCTGCCGGCGACCAACCGGTAGCTGCCGGGCGGCGTGCCGACGGCGATCGGCAGGTCGAAGCGGGTGATAACGCGTTCCCCGACCGGCCAGGCGTTGCTCAGGTTGTACGAGGCGTCGCGGGGTCGCGTGTCGGCGCGGCCCCAGGTCCGGCCGGCCGAGTCTTCGAGGGCGACCCAGAATCCGTCATTAGCGCTCGGGGTCTGGCGAACGAGCCATCGCAGCTCGACGTCGACGGTTCGCCCGCCGACCACGTCCCCGAAAACGCCATAGCCGGTCAGTGTGAGCTGGTTCGCCACGTTCGCCGCGACCGGGAGGAACCTGGTCGCGGCGAACGTCACACCGGGCGAGATCTGCCAGAGCTGCACCCGAATTGCCCCGAACCAGCGCTCGTCGAGGCGCTGGCTGTGCAGGCGGAGCTGCGTGTCGACGAAGCCGTCGGGGTCGTTTGGAATTGCCTGGTGCTGCACGTACCACAGGCGGGGATGGCCCTCGGTCACCTGGTTCAGCTCGGTGGCGACGTCTGCCTCGGTGTACGGACCGTTTGGGAAGTAGGAAGCTGGCGCCGGCCCGTGGTAGTAGTACCAGAAGGGAGGAATGGCGTTGTCGATCACCGTGTCGCCGGGCCGTTCTCCGTGCTGGACGTAGGCGATAGCATCTCGATAGTCATCGCGGGCGTAGGCTGGATCGAACTCCAGGTGGTAGAGACCGTAGCCAGCGCACACGACCAGCAGGGCGCACAACGCGATTCCCGCGGACCGATTCACGCGAGCCAGCCCCCTGCCTCCTTCCAGGAGATAGTCGATCAACCCCGCGAAGGCGAGGTAGAGCCCGATGATCACCGCGATGGCGTAGCGAGGGTGGTAGACCGGCTTCACCGCCGCGATGGCGGCGATCGTCAGGAATGGCACGATAAAGGCTAGCGCAGCCAACGCGACGCTCGGTTGGCGTCCTCGCGTTCGCCAGGCGTGGACGAGGGTCGCCAGCGCCGCCAGCGCGGTCAGCCCGAGCAGAACGTCGGGGACCGGCTGTGCATAGAGTGACAGGTCGGGCAGCCCCAGGACAAACTCTGGCCACGTCCAGGTGATGACCTTGACCGGACCGTTCTCCGGCGCGAAGGCACTGGCCCAGACGTCGCTGCGCGACAGGAAGATGGGCAGCCAGGGCACGTAGAGGACGAAGGCGGCGAGCGTGGCGATGGCCCAGTCGCGACAGGCCGGCCACCGTCGACCGACGCGCAGCAGGACCCAGAGTCCGCAGACGAATGGCAGGAAGATCGCATAGTAGAAGTCGTAGAGGCCCAGCGTCACCAGCCCGGTGTAGGCGAGCCACGGCCAGCGCCGTGAGTCCTCGACGGCACGCGCACAAAAGTAAATGGCCAGTGTTCCGAAGAGGGGCACGAGCGCAAACATTCGTGCCTCCTGCGCGTAGTAGAAGAGAAATGGCGAGAAGCCGAAGATGAGCGCGGCGATCGGCGCGGCGTTCCGTCCGAAAAGGCGCTTCGCGGCGGCCGCGGCGGCAGCGACGGTCAGGACTCCCGCCGCGACCGAGACGAACCGCAGGGCGAACTCGCTCTGTCCGGAGATCTGCATCCAGAAGTGGAGAATAAAGTAGTGCAGCGGCGGGTGGAAATCTTCGCGCGCCAGGGTGGCGACGATCGCCCGCAATCCCTCGCTCGCGACCATCGTCGAGTAGGCCTCGTCCCACCAGAAGCTCTGGACGTCGAGGTGCCAGGTGCGGAGGCAGAACGCGAGGAAGAGGATCGGCACGACCAACCAGATCGCAGGGAAGCGACGTTGTATCGTCGAGGGGTTCACAGCCGTGGTTCCTACCCGTCAGGTGACGTGGCCGACTCCGAGTCTGGCGTTTGCCGCGTGGAGATCAGGCCGCGTCGATTCTCGCGGGTCGCCTGCCAAAAGTCAATAAAGTGTTCGGTCAGGCGGGACGTGAGGGATGAGGTGTGTGAAAAATCGGCCCCGTGAGCCAATTTTTC
>DATLRG010000814.1:0-11168 GCA_035534795.1 Chloroflexota bacterium | reverse complement strand
TGGGTGCTCAAACAACCACTGTGAGATCGTTTCCCACTACTCAGTACCGCGTTTGTTCCGGCGGCGAGACACTGATTGGAAGAGGGAGCGGCGCCGGGTTTTCCAGGATGACCAGGCTGACCAGGCCATCGCCGAACTCCTCCTCCGCGGTGAAGGAGGGCAGGCCATGGTAGATGCTGGCCGGCCGAAGCTGGCGGCCGACGAGCGGCGCGACGAAGCGCGCCAACCCCGCGCGCCAGTCCCGCGGCACGCTCGCGAAGAGCAGCAGCGCGTGGCCGCCGTGGCGGAGCTGACGCATGGCGCGAACGATCAGCGCGAAGGGGTCCTCGATCCGATCCAACGCCCAGGTCGACAGGATCAGGTCGAACTCGCCGAGGGGTAACGGCTCGTTCAGCAGGTCGTTCCGAACGAACTCGATTTTCGGAACGCCGTCGAAACGCGCGCGTGCGCGGGCCAGCGCTTCGGGCGATGGGTCGACGCCGAGGTACGACCCGAACGGTAAGTCCAGGCTGAGCAGACGGGCGAGGTTGTCTCCCACGCCGGATCCCAGGTCCAGCACGCGCGCGCCCGGCGGGACGTACTGGCGCAGCAAGTCGTCGAAGTCCTGGTCGGCCAGGCGGGCGAAGGTTGCTTGCCAGAGCGCGGCGAGCGGCTCGAGCGCGACGACCGCGAGATCGCGCAGGGCCCTGGGCGCCGGCGGCATCATCGCCAGCAACCAGAGGCCGAAGGTGGTCTCGAGCAGGCCCAGCGCCCGGACGATGGGTGGCGACGCGCGGCCGAGTGGGCGAAGCCAGAGTCTGTACCAGTCGGGGACGACCCGCTCGGCAAGGCGTACGGCCGCTCGGCCACCGATGGCCAGCGCTAACCCTTCGGCGATCGTCAGCGTGCCGATCGCACGGAAAACGTCACGGGCCGTCATGGCGAGCCTCCTGCGTGAGAGTTGATCCGCGGCTCGGCGAAGAGCTTGACCAGCGCGAGCCCGGCCAGAAATCCGCCGACGTGGGCGAAGTACGCGACGCCGCCCTGATCGTCCGATCCTCCCAGGCTGAGCAGGCCACTCGCAAGCTGGAACAGGAACCAGAAGCCGACCAGGATCGCCGCCGAGAGGCGGACCGGTATCGGAATCGGCACGAGGAAGAAGGTCAGAATCTTGTCGTGCGGGAAGATCAAGAGAAACCCGCCGAGGACCCCGGCGATGGCGCCGCTCGCGCCCAGGTTGGGGACCTTCGAGGTCGGATCGACGGCGATCTGCAGGACGGTGGCGGCGAGGCCGCAGATGAAGTAGAAGGCGATGAAGCGCCCGGAACCCATGTAATCGGCGTCGAGCTCGTCGCCGAAGACCCAGAGATAGATCATGTTGCCGAGGATGTGCAGCCAGCCGGCGTGGATAAACATCGCTGTGATGATTGTCCAGAGCGCGACGCCGTGGACGACGCTGTCGGGAACGAGGGCGTATTGCAGGGACCACTGGGAACCATTGATCAATTCCATGAAGAAGATGACAAAATTGGCGGCGATCAGGAAGACGACGGCGTACGGAAACCCGCCATCGCGGTGGTGGGTCTCGTCGTAAATCGGGACCATCGCACCTCCTTCGCTGGGAGGAAGGCGCAGAGCACGAAGGGTGCCAATCTGGGGTCTGACCCCATTTGGTATATACTCTTGTCGCGGGAAGATTTCGTCAGGGTGGAGGAGTGGCCGATGGAGAACGCAGCGCCGTCGCATCTCGTCGACGAGGTCATGACCAGGATCTCGCGCGAGGGCGTACGCTTCGTGAATTTGCAGTTTACCGACATCGTCGGGCTGGTCAAGAGCGTGACGATCCCGATCGAGCAGTTCCCCGACGCGATCGAACACGGGAAATGGTTCGATGGGTCGTCGATCGAGGGCTTCGCGCGCATCGCCGAGAGCGACATGTTTTTGAAGCCAGACCTGCGTACCTTCCAGGTCATCCCCTGGGAGCGCGGCGAGAATACGACGGCGCGGACGATTTGCTGGGTGTACAACCCGACGGGGGAGATCTTTCCGGGCGACCCACGGGCGGTCCTGGCGCGAGTGACGCGGGAAGCGGAGGAGCTGGGCCTGACCTTCAACGCGGGGCCAGAGGTCGAGTTCTTCCTCTTCCGACGAGACGAAGCCGGTCGGATCCAGCCGCTTCCCCACGATCAAGCGGGCTATTTCGACTTTTCGACCGACCTGGCGTCATCCGTTCGCAAGGAGATGGTCAACGCCCTCGAGCAGATGGGAATCAAAGTCGAGACGAGTCATCACGAAGTCGCGCCGGGCCAGCACGAGATTGATTTCGAGTATGCCGATGCGCTGACCGCGGCGGACAACACCGTCACGTTCAAGTATGCGCTGAAGGCCGTTGCGCAGCAGCACGACCTGCACGCGACATTCATGCCGAAGCCGATCTTTGGCATCAACGGCTCGGGCATGCACACCCACCAGAGCCTTTTCGACCGCAACGGCGAGACCACGTTTGCCGATCCCAACGACGCCTACGGGCTGTCGGCGACCGCCAAGCACTTCATCGCGGGCCAACTCCACCACGCGCAGGCGATGGCCGCGGTGCTGGCGCCGCAAGTCAACTCGTACAAACGGCTGGTTCCCGGCTACGAGGCGCCGGTCTACGTGAGCTGGGCGCGCGTCAACCGATCGGCGTTGATTCGCGTGCCGCGGACCACCCCCGGCCGACCGAAAGCAACCCGCGTCGAGATTCGCTGCCCGGACCCGAGCTGCAACCCCTACCTGGCGTTCGCGGTGATGCTCGCGGCTGGCCTCGACGGCATCCGTCGCAAGCTCGCGCTGCCAGAACCCGTCGAGGAGAACCTCTACACGTTCGACGACGATGAACGGGTGCGACGCCAGATCGACGTCTTGCCGGGCTCCCTCGGGGCAGCACTCGACGAGCTGCGCAAGGATGAGGTCATCCAGGCGGCGCTGGGTCCTCACGTCTTCGAGCGGTTCGTCGAAGCCAAGACCATTGAATGGAACGAATATCGGACCTACGTGAGTCCCTGGGAGCTCGATCGATACCTGGAAGAGTTCTAAACCTCGGTTCGCTCTGCCGTGCAGCGGCTCGAGACCACCGCTTCCGGCACTGGGAACACCCTGGTCCGTTCAGGGGCGGGGCGGGTGCTTGGAGCGACGACGGCCTTCTTTCTGTTGCTCGACACGTTCCTCGGACGCGGCGGACTTTCGGCCCGGCAGGGGGGCGGCGCGGTGGGAGGAGGGCTCCAGCCCGAGAATCTTTTGCCGCTTCCGTCGCTCGTCGGGAGAGGGAAGAGGGGACATGAACTTACCAGCCTCCTTAAGAATGTGCTGCGACAAGCGCCAGACGATGCACGATCAATGCCGTCAGACGGTCAACCACATCGCACGCTCATCTGGGAAGAGTTTTTTGGCAGGTATCCTTCAATCAAGGCCAATCAGGGCGCTCGGCCCGCTCGGCATCAGACGATGGAGTGGGTGGGGGGACCGCGGACCATTCCAGGCGATGGTGTCGTTCGCGGTTCGGGATCACCGGGCACAACTGATGCCAGACGCAGCGGCCAACCAGAACGGATGCATGAAGAGATCACGCGCGCACCGCCCGGGTGCGCGTGCGGGGAAGCGGCACGTCTTAACCCCACGAATATACAGTAGCACAGTTGTCCAGGAACGTCAACGATTTTAACGAGGCTGCTACAGGGGCGCCGCTCACCGACGTAGGTATCGACGCCCTGCACCGCGCCCGGGGGACCTCTCTCACCCCGGCCCGCTCTCCCCGGCGCCGGGAAAGCGGCAGCAGCGCGCACCGGTCCGCGGTGCAGGGGCGTCCTCGCGTTGATACCTACCCTGTTCAGCCCCTCGATGGGAGAGGTGATGGCACGCGCGCTCCTGCGCTCTGTCTCCGCCGCCGACGAACGGATCGGCCAGCGCCGCCGCATTCTGATCAGCCTGGTCGGCTGCCATACCGTCAACGACTTCTATACGCTCGTCATCCCGATCATGCTGCCGGCGATCCGCGCGAGCTTCGGACTGAGCTATTCGGCCGTGGCGATCGTGCCGTTTCTGACACAGGCGACGTCGGCGGTGCTACAGCCAACCCTGGGCTACCTAGCCGACCGCCGCACGTTGCGCCGGCTGATGATGGTGCTGGGATTCCTGGCGTTTGCGTGCGCGATGATCGGCCTCGGCCAGAGCCGGAGCTTCCTGGCGGTCCTGGTGGCGGCGATCTGCCTCGGCATCGCCGGGTCGACCTATCATCCGCAGAGCGCGACGCTGCTGGCCTACTTTTTCGAGAAGAAGGGCCGCGGCTTCGCCCAGGGAATTCACGGTATGGGCAACGCGGCGGGATTCGTGCTGGGCCCGGTCGTCGGTGGATTTCTCCTGGCGCGGCTGGACTGGCACCAGGCAGCCACCTGGCTGGCGCTGCCGGCCTGCGCCGCTGCCGTCGCCGCGCTGTTGCTGCTCGCCGAACCGCCCGGTCGGGGCGGCCAGGGGCTGCTGGCCGGGATCACTCGCCCGCTCGTGTTGCTGACCCTGGTGAACGGGCTGGCCCTGGCCACCAGCTCGACGTTCACCAACTGGCTCCCGTCGTACTACGTATCCCACGGCTACACCCTGGCCGGGTCGGCGCTGCTCACCGCGCTGATGTCAGTCGCGGCCTTCCTCGCCCAGCCGCTGGGCGGGGCGCTGTCGGATCGACTCGGGCGACGCAACCTCCTCGTCTACGCTCCGGCCGGCACCTGCGCGTCGTTAGTCGTCTTCCTGCTGGTGCCGTCGATCGGCTGGGCAATTGGCCTATCGGTCGTCGTCGGGTTCTGGTCGAGCCTGATGCCGCCGGTGACGATGGTTTACGCGTCGGAGCTGGCGGCCGGGGAACGCACCGGCACGGCGGTGGGCATTGTCTGGGGCTTGGGGACGACCATGTCTGCGCTCGCCCTACCAGCCAGCGGCTGGATCATCGACGCGGCCGGCGGACAGATCGCCCCGGCCTACGCTGCCCTGGCGGCGCTGGCTGGCCTGGCCGCCATCCTCGCACTGCGTCTTCCGCGGGCATGACTTTTGCATCGGGCACCCTGACGTCTGCGACGTCACTCCAGACTGTTCAGGAGGTCCGATTCATGGCCCAGAGCCAAAATCCAATGACCCGTGGCACGTCGGGCATGCCCACCGCCTTCGGGAGCTGGAACGAGTGGATGCGCCGCTCGATGTTCCCCTCGTTTTTCGAGCGTGCCCTGACGATGGGGGGGATCGCTCCCGTCGACGTGTGCGAGCGCGATAACGACTTCGTCGTGCGCATGGCCTGCCCGGGCTGCCGCCCGCAAGACATCGACGTCACGGTCGAGAACGACACGGTGCGGATCCGCGGAAAGTTCCCGAGCTTCGAGCACGAAGAGCATCCGGCCGAGCATGCTGCCCAACCTGCTGCTCAGGCGGGGGCTCAGTCCGGGACGCAATCGTCCGGGACTCAATCGTCTAGCCAGCAAGGCACCCGACACGAGGGCTGCCTGATCCGGGAGCTGCCGACTGGCCGCTTCGAGCGCGACATCACTCTGCCGACGGCAGTGAACGCCCAGCAGGCCCACGCGTCCTTCGACAACGGCCTGCTCACCCTTACTCTGCCCAAGTCCGCCGCTGCCCAGGGCCACAAGGTCCAGATCAGCGCGGGCGCGGGCCAGGGCGCCGGCACGGGCATGGGAACGCGCTAAAGTCAAGCCAGGGTGAGGAGGGCGTGGAAGTGATTGATCTGCCGCGCAGATCAATCACCCCCCGGCCCTCCTCACCCTGGTCCCACTATGGCGCACGACTGATATACTCGTAGATCAGCTTCCCTAACCGCGCGGCAAGGAGCGACCCTTCGCAGTCCACGCCCCAACTCAAGTCGCGGGAACCACTCGTCATGACCCCCAGCACGTAGGCAATCTCGTCGTTCCAGACCGCCGCGACCTGGCCCCGCACGCCGATCAAGCCCCCGGTCTTGCCGGCGAACTGGACCGCGGGACCGGGATCCAATCCGCGCGCCGCCATCTCCGTGGCGTACGGGTTGATCGGCAGGTAGCGGCCGGCGCGATCTGCCCCGACGCCGGCCAGCATGCGCAGCATCTCGTCGCAAGCCGCGGGCGAGAGAATTTCCCTGCGCCAGACCTTCGCCATCAACCGAACGAAGTCTTCGGGCGTGCCAGTGGCCAGGTGGTCTGGCTCGGTCCAGGCGTGGCCGAAGTCGATCTTATTGCGCAGCGCCAACCTGCCACAGCCGAGCTCGCGCATCAACCGATTGACCGCGTCGATCCCGACGAGGTCGATGCAGAGGTTCGTCGCGGTGTTGTCGCTGACCGCGATCATCAAGTAGGCCAGATCGCGGACGGGCAGGAGCAGGCCGGGGGTCATGTGGCGCAGCAAGCCACTGCCGCCGACGTGATCGGCCTGACGCACCGTGCGCCTGTCGTCCAGGTTCAACTGGCCCGCTTGCACCTGGCGGAACAGCTCTGCCAGGATCGGCAGCTTGATCATGCTGGCGGTCGGAAACGTCTCGCGCTGGTTGATCCCGAGCGTTTCCTCGGTCTTCAGGTTATGGACGAAGAAGCCGGCGCGTCCGCTGAACTCGTCGATCAGGCGCTGCGCTTCGGCCAGAACGTCCTGCGAGGCATTGGGCATCGCTGAGCCGAGCCTCCGTATCCAGTCCTCGTCACGCCGCCGGATGGAGCGGGTGGTGCTGGCTGACGGCCGACGATCCATCCGCGGAGCGGTCCCACTGCTCGGTTTCCCGTTCTTCGCGCTGGAGGATGCCGTTCACCACCGCGATAAAGCCGATCCAGAGTGTGATGAAGATCAAGCCCCAGACGACCATGAGGACGTCGTACGGTGCGGCGAACATAGCTGTTCCCTCCTCGACCAGAAGTCGGACACGAGGGAGCAGGAGCCAGAAGAACGGCGCTGGCACGCGGACGGCATCGGCAATGCGATACTCGGGCAGCGCGCCTTGATTCCCAGCCAGGGCCGCGCAGCGATGTCGACAGTCCTTCGCTCGATCTTCTGGCGTTTGCCTCCTACTTCCCCGCCCCTCTGTAAGTAACATATCCCAGACACGCCTTTTTGGCAAGACCACTCACCGGGCGACAGGTGTAGAATCTGAGGCACGACGGGGCATTTTTGACAAAAGGGTCTCCATGAAATTATGTCTCTCCACCTGGAGCTTGCGGAGTCACATCGGCAAGGACTTTCCGTTCCACGAGTTTCCGCGCGTCGCGCGCGAGCGTTTCGGCATCGCAGCGGTCGAGCTCTGCCAGATGCACTTTCCGCCGCCGGATAGCCGACGCCTGGATCAACTGCTGAAAGTTGTCGACGAGACGGGATCGAGGATCGTGAACGTCCCGGTCGACGTCGGTAACATCTCGCAGCGTGACCAACGCAAGCGCGCCCATGACGTGCGGTTGATCGAAAGTTGGGTCGAAGTGGCGGCGTACGTTGGCGCGCCGGTCGCTCGGGTGAACACTGGCCAGCAAGACGCGCCACTCGACCTATCGATCGCCATCGCCAGCTACAACCAGCTCGCCGATTATGCCGAGCCGCGCGGCGTGAAGCTCGGGCTGGAGAACCACGGCGGCATCTCGGCCGATCCGCGGAACATGCTCGCGCTCGTCGAAGGCGTGGGAATGCACCGATTCGGCACGCTGCCAGACTTTGGCAACTTCGCGCCCGAGGTGCGCTACGCGGGCCTCGCGGCGATCGCTCCCCACGCCCTGGTCGTCCACGCCAAGACCTACGACCTGGACGCCAGCGGCAACGTGCCCGAGTTCGACTTCGCTCGCTGCCTGCGGATCGTCCGCGAGGCCGGCTACGACGGCTACCTCTCGATCGAGTTCGAGGGCAACGGCGATCAGTACGCGGGCGTGCAGAAGACGATCGAGCTGATTCGGCGGGTCGATCCGGCTGTCGAGTGATCGGTGATGGATGATCAACTGGGCCGCATCCGTCGGGCTTACGATCAGGACCCAGAGCGCGAATGGGCGCGGCTGGAGACCGGCGCGCAGAATCGGCTGGAATACCTGGTCACCGCCAGCGCTCTCGAGCGCCACTTGCGGCCGCCCGACCCGGTGGGGCGCATCCTGGATGCGGGGGGCGGCCCGGGGCGCTACACGATCTGGCTGGCCAGCCGTGGCCACCGCGTCACCCTGCTCGACCTGAGTCCGAACCTGCTGAGCCTGGCGCGCGATCGGATCGCGGCAGCCGGCGCGGACGTCGCGCGGCAGGTCGAGTCGATCGTCGAAGGGTCGTTCACCGACCTATCGGTTTTTCCGGACGCCTCGTTCGATGCCGTTCTCTGTCTGGGTGGGGCGCTTTCGCACCTGATCGAGCCAGATCAGCCTCGTCGAGCGATCGCCGAGTTGCGACGCGTCGCCCGCCCCGGCGCGCTGCTGTTCATCAGCGCGCTGAACTATATCGGAGCGTTCCGGGCCGTCGTCCAATGGTGGCGAGACGATCAGACCATTCGGTTGTTTCGCCGCCTGCGCGAGAGCCAGGTTCTGGACATCGGCGGCGACGCCGCGCCCGCCTACTTCTTCCGCCCGGAGGAGTTCGTGGCCTTGCTCGCCGAGACCGGCCTGGTCGTCGAGCGACTCTACGGCGCCGAGGGGATCGGCGCCCACCTCCAGGAGGAGCGTCTCCTCGCCCTGATGGAAGACCGGGAGGTATGGCCGCTCTGGCGCGAGACACTCCTCGCGACCGCCGACCACCCCAGCGTCGTCGGCGTCGCGCGGAGCCTCCTGGCCGTGGCGCGGCGCTGAGGTTCGGGGCCGGGCTCCCGATCAGCGCACGCGCAGTGGACGACTACGCAGGCAGCGGATTGGGCACAACTGCCCCGTGCCCACCTACGTCCCGCAAGTTCTTGCTGTAAATCGGGCGGCCCTCGCGGATCGCCCGTGCGAGTAAGTAGGCGTCGACGAAGGCAAGGTTAGGGACGTCACGCCAGAGTCCGACCCCATCCGCTAGAATGTCCTTGTCGCCGCGGATGCCCTCCCAACTAAGGACTTGCAGGAGGTATCCGGCGACGTCCCGTCGGGTCATCTGCTTGATCAGGCGGGGAAGGACGGAGGTGAGCTCGTGGGCGACCACGGATTCGAGGATCGCCAGCAACTCTCCGCGAGAGACGGCAGCCAGGAAACGGCGACACTCCGCGCTGTGAGCATCAGTCGTGTGGGCATGGAGGAAAACGTTGGTATCCAGAAGCCCATCGTTCACTTCCAATCTCCAATTGCCCTTCCAGCCGCTTCCTCGTGCCAGTCGTCTCGGATCCGGGCCAGGTCGATGAGTCCCTCGATGTGGTATTTGTCGAAGAATTCCTCGATAGCCATGCGTCGCACCACTTCGATCACGAGCTTTCCAGGCGCGACGACATGAATATTGAGGGTATCACCCGGTGCGATCTGCGCCTCCTCGCGGATTTCGCGGCGGGGCGGTACCCCGCTGCCGCTGAACCGGATCGTCTTCAAGCGGCCGCCCCAGCTCGCGGCGAGGTTCATGGAGGAATCTGCAGGACAGTTGGCGAAATATGCGGCGTACCCCTGCATCTCAGGACTGCCGATACGCGCGCGGTGCAGGCGGACACCACGGACGGCCAGTTCATACCGGGGATGGTATACTGCTTGCAATGGAGATTCAGTTCCACGCGGCGGTGCGGGCTGAGTTGGCGGCTCTGCCGCTGCCGGAGCAGCGGGCGATCTCCCACGCGGTCGAGAAGCTCGCGGTGCTTGGGGCGCAGCTTCCTTTTCCGCATGCCAGTAAAGTGCAGGGCGGTGCAGCGTTGTTCGAGTTGAGGCCCCGAGCGGGGCGCAGCCCGTGGCGGGCGTTCTATCGACAGGTCGGGGCGATCATGGTGATCAGCGCGATCGGACCCGAGTCTCGGGTCGATCCCCGCGGCTTCGCGCGTGCCGTCGACGCTGCGGAGCAACGGCTCGCAGCGCTCGAGGAAAGGGACTGAGATGGCCACTAGAGAAAAGTTGATCAGCGCCCAGGAGTTGTTGGCAGAGCAGCTCCGAGATCCGGCGTTCCGGGCGGCGTGGGAGCGGACGGCGCTTGCCCGGGCCGTCGCCCTGGCAGTTGTCAGCTACCGCGCCAAGCACCACCTGACCCAAGCCCAACTTGCGCAGCAACTCGGCGTCCGGCAGCCACACATCACCCGGTTGGAGCTCGGCGAGCACAACCCTTCGCTGGAGATGCTTCAGCGGCTCGCCCGGGTGCTCGGCCTCCGGTTCATCGTCGAGGTGGCTTCCGCCAGCGCTCCGCAAAGCCCACTGACCTTGCCACCCGGGGTGGAGGTCCTCGAGGACATGACGATGGCAGATGGAAGCCGGGTTCTGGTGGCGACGGGATAGCCGAAGGAGATGATGCTGGTGATTACCCAGGATGATTTCCTGGCCCCGGTGCTGACGAACCTTTTCCTTGAGGGCTTCCTACCTGGCATACTGGGGGAGTGTCAGTCGTGCTCCCGGTCCGTCTCGCCGCCGCCGACAGTCTGCCACGCTTCCTCGATCGCTGGCCCGATCACCTCGTAGTCGAAGCCTCTGCGCGCGAGCTGGGCCCAGAGCTTCTGGCGGAAGGTCTGATGGTCCAGGCGCGACAGCCGACGCGCCTGGCGCAGGGCGACCTCGCGGGCGCCGCTCGATTCGTCCACCTGCTCCTCGAGCTGGTCGACGATTTCCGTCGCGAGGCCCTTCTGGCGCAGCTCTGCTTTCAGGGCGCGCGTGCCGCGTGGATTGAAGCGTTCCCGGTTCTCGACCCAGAACTGGGCGAAAGCGGCGTCGTCGACCAGACCGGCCGTGCGCAACCGCTCGAGGACCGCGTCGATCAGTTCCGGCGTGGTGCCTTTCCGCGCCAGGCGGGTGCGGACCTCGCGTTCGCTGCGCGGCCGGCTTTCGAGGAAGCCGAGAGCGCGGTTCAGCGTTTCCTCGAATTGGTCGCGGTCGCGGAGGCGCGCCAGCAGCAGGTCGTCCACGAAGGAGCCGGGACGCAGCCCTGCTTCCTCCACGGTCAGCCGGTACAGGTCCAGGGTGTCCCCGTCGCTAAAATGCAGGCGCACGCGGTCGGCGCGGCGCGGAAGGGTCTCGATGCGGGTAATTAGCATAGTATTTGGCAGGCGAGGAGTTGGGACCGTGCTGATAGAACAGTGACCCCATCGGGCC
>DATLRG010000813.1:0-4372 GCA_035534795.1 Chloroflexota bacterium | reverse complement strand
GGTGGCGCTGGCTGAAGGTCCCGCGGCCAGTGTCCTGTCCACTGATGCGGACCGGCGTGCCGTCGGCGAGCAGGGAGGCGAAGGCCAGCGCCTCGGCGTGCGCCCAGTCGATCGTGCCATCAGGCCCCACCGCGGCGCGTCGTCGTTCCATCGACCGTACCAGCTTCGGATTCACGGTAAAGCCGGCTGGCACGGTGAGCAGCGCCGCGTTCAGTCGTCGCAGTCGCTCGGCTGGCACGGCAGTGATGACGGCTTCGGTCCGCTCGCTCGACGGCGCGGCCGGCGCGGCCGGATCCACCGTGGGAGCGGACCGCTGGAAGAGGTCCTGCAGGCGGGCGGTTGCCAGGCGCAGCATCTGCTCGGCTTCCGCCGGCGATACCTCTCCCTGGCGAGCCAGCCGGTCGGCCATGAGCGTCCGCACCGTCGAATGGCTCTGAATCTGGCGATACAGTACCGGCTGGGTGTAGCTCGGCTCGTCCGCTTCATTGTGGCCCCAGCGACGATAGCCGATCAGGTCGATCAAGAAGTCCTTGTGGAATCGCTCACGATAGGCGTGCGCCAGGCGAATCGCGGCGATACACGCCTCCGGATCGTCGGCGTTGACGTGGACGATCGGGATCTCGTAGCCCTTGGCCAGATCGCTCGCGTACATCGTGGAACGGGCGGAGGACGGCGGTGTCGTGAACCCGAGCTGGTTGTTGGTGATGATGTGGACGGTGCCGCCGGTCCGGTATCCCACGATCCGTGAGAGGTTGAGCGTCTCGGCGACGATTCCTTCGCCGGCGAAGGCGGCGTCGCCGTGGATCAGCAAAGGCACCGACTTTTCTTCATCGCGGACAGGCTCGCCAGGCTGGTCGCGTCGCTCGTCGGCGGCCCGGCACATGCCTTCCACGACCGGGTCGACGAACTCGAGATGGCTCGGGTTGGGGGCCAGGGCCACCAGCATAGCGACGGGCCGTCCATCCTGATAGGCCGTTCGGGCCCCGAGGTGGTACGTCACGTCGCCGGTGTAGCCGATGTCGCTGCGTTCAGATGGCGGGACGCTCTCCGCGGCGCCGGCTCCCCGCAACTCGGCGAAGATAGCAGTCACCGGCTTGCCGAGGACCTCGGCGAGGACGGAGAGCCGCCCCCGGTGGGCCATACCCAGCCAGAGCGACTCGGTCCCTTCCTCGGCGGCACAGCCGATGAACTCGAGCAGCACCGGGACCAACACGTCGAGCCCTTCGATCGAGAACCGCTTCTGGCCAGGAAAAGTGCGATGCAGGAAGTGCTCGAACGCTTCGACGTCCGTGAGCTGCTGCAAGACGCGCCGGCGGTCGATCGGCTCGTGCGGGTCGCGGAAGCGCTGGCTTTCGACGACGCTCTGGAGCCAGTTCCGCTCGGCGTTGCTCTGGACCTGCCGGAACTCGTAGCCGGTGGCTCCGCAGTAGATCTGGCGTAAGGCGGCCATCGCGGCGGCAGCGTTCGGCGCGCCCTCGGCGACCGGGCCGCCGACGACGTGCGCGGGCAGGTGGGCAAGGTCATTCTCGGTGAGGCCGTACGTTGCTGGCTCGAGCGAGGGATCGCCCGGTGGCGGCGTGCCAAGCGGGTCCAGGTATGCCCCGAGGTGCCCGTAGGCGCGGGTGGCGCGTGCGAGGTTGGAGGCCCCGGCGATCAGATCGGCTGTCATCTCGTTGACGCGCTGGACCGGCGCCGGCGCCGCGGCGATCCGAGGCGCCGACCACGCGGCGAACCAGTCACGCCAGCTTGGACCGACCGACTCGGGATTCTGCAGCCAGTGCTCGTACAACTCGATCACGTAGCCCGCGTTTGGCCCGAGAAAGTCCTGCAGCTCACCCTGGGTTGGTGTCTTGGTCTGATTGATCATTGCATGTAATTATATCGTGTCTGTTGAGTCTCGTCAGGTGGGAGCTGTTGTGATGGTGGACCTGGGCCAATTGGCCCAGGTCCACCAGCCAACAGCTCCCACCTGACCGAGGACGCCGTGGTCCGGACGGTCTTCGTGTCCCCGCGCTGCCGCACGCGATCACTGCTTGGTGGCCGCGTCGTCTCCGGCCCCTGGCCTCTTGCCGCCGATCGTAACGCGAGAGAACAGTGTCGACCGTCTTGGCGCGGCTGCCTTGCCGGCGCGAGCGGTGGCGGCGACGTGGGCGTGCTCGTCGAACATGAAGGCGTTGGAGAGGACGGCGCAGACGACGCCAAAGTACAGCCAGGCCGGCGCGTGGGGATTATTCAGCAAGCCGGCCAGGAAGCCGACGATGGCCAGGCCCAGTCCGATCGCCCCGGCCACGGCGCCGGGAATTGCATCGGTGGTGCTGCGCGTCTCGATCGAGCCGTCGCGGGCGACGACCAGGCGCCGCGTGTCGACGATAACGGCGAGACCGTCGAGCGCCACGACGACCGCGAGGACGAGCCAGAGGCTGCGGTCGGCGTTGCCTTGCAGGCCGAGCACGAGGGCGACGACTCCGAGCAGCAACGCGAGCGCGACGAGCACGCGCCCGAAGAGGGCTTCAGTCCAGTGCCCGGCCCCGGCGCCGGTCCGCCGGTGCTCGTCGTGGGCGACGGCGATAGCCGCGATGCCGGCGACGATCGCTCCGCCAAAGAGCGTCGGAGGATCGCTCTGACCGGTCAGGTCGGCGAGCAGGCCGGCGAGTCCGAGCACGAAGGTAGCGGCGAGCAAGATGATTCCTGCGACCGATTCGGTCAAACGACGCATCGTGTGCATCTCCTGTAGTCCTACGCGGGGCGTCCGCCTCAGCCATACTATACGCCGGGCACAGATCATGTGTATCATGAAGGTCCGGGGTGTACAATGATAGCACTGTGGCGACGCAGAGGAGGGGTGCCACACATGGGTTTGTTGGAGCGCGTCCGCGACATCGTTCGCGCGAACGTGAGCGACGTGATGAACCGCGCCGAGGATCCGGAAAAGGCGCTCGACCAGATGGTCGCGGATCTGAACGAAAACCTGGTCAAAGTCCGCCAGGCGGCGGCGCTGGCGATCGCGGCGCAGAACCGGCTGCAGGCCGAGTACGACCAGCGATCGAAAGCGGTGCAGGACTGGCAGCACCGCGCTGAGCTGGCGGTCGATCGTGGGGACGACGACCTGGCACGCCAGGCGCTGACTCGCAAACTGCAATACCAGAACGAGGCCGATCAGCTTCGCGGTAGCGTGCAGGCGCAGTCAGTCCGCCTCGACGAGCTGCGGTCGCACGTGCAGGATCTCGAGTCGCGCATTCAGCAGGCGATTGCCCAGCGCAACCAGCTGGTTGCGCGGTACCACACCGCTCAGGCGTCGCAGCAGCTCGAGCAGGAGCTATCGAAGACGGGCAACGTGAACACCGTTCTGGGACGACTGGAGAGCAAGACGGTGGACGCCGAGGCGCAGGCCGCGGCGTACCACGAGCTGAGCCGCGACAGCCTGGAAGATCGGTTCGCCCAGCTCGAGCAGGGAACGAGTGTGGACGACGAGCTCGCGGCGTTGAAGAAAGACCGCCTGCTCGGTCCGGGTCAGCAGTCGGGGTGACACGATCAGGAGGCGAGACGTGAAAAAGAGTGAAAGATTGTTCTTCGCGTTCGCCCTCGCCGCGGCGGCGCTGTTGGAATTTGCCGTCCCTGCCCTGGCTTTCGGCGGTGGAGTCGGCGGTGGCAGCAGCTTTGGCGGCGGCTTCGGCGGTGGCGGAGGCGGCCTGGGAGGCGGGGGAGGCTCGTTTGGCGGCGGCGGTGGCTTCGGCGGATTTCCCATGTTCCTCCCGTTCATGGGCTTCGGCGGTGGCGGCATCCTGCCGATCCTGCTCTTCCTGTTCTTCATCTGGATGAGTCGGCGCGCGTCGATGCCGTCGCAGGGTGGCACCATGCTGCCGTCGCGCCCGTCCGAGGTGAATCTGATCAAACTCGAGATCGGGCTGCTGGCCACGGCGAAGGATGTGCCGCCGGCACTGCACCGCCTGGTTGCGACGATCGATACCTCGAACGACGTGGGATTGTCGCAACTGCTACAGCAGTCGGCGCTGTTACTGTTGCGCAACCAGCAGTACTGG
Organism: Chloroflexota bacterium; assembly: GCA_035534795.1. Classification (GTDB taxonomy): domain Bacteria; phylum Chloroflexota; class UBA6077; order FW602-bin22; family CADDYW01; genus JAJPKB01. The sequence continues at coordinate 332 of DATLRG010000813.1, read as the reverse complement.
CACGCTGCCAGCTACGATTTCCGGCGCGTTCGGTATAGCGAAGCCGAGTCGGCGTTCAACAGCCTGACGATGCAGGCGCGATCAAAGCTCGGTTATGAGACGATCTCGAACGTCAGCGGCATCAAGCAGATCGACGGCAGCCACGCGTCGCCGTCGTCCGACCTGATTCCGCCCGGTGATTACATCGTCGTGGTCCTGATCGTCGCCAGCAGCGCTTCCTTACATCTGCATCAGGCGCGGACCGCCGACGAGGTCCGGGATCAAGTGGCCGAGATCGCCGCGGCAGCGGGGTCGAACCTGGAGGCGGTCGAAGTCATCTGGCATCCGGACAG
>DATLRG010000812.1:0-3435 GCA_035534795.1 Chloroflexota bacterium | reverse complement strand
CCGTTTTCATACCGCCATCCCCAACGACCTCCCCTGAGCTGACATCCTGCCGTGGTGGGTGAGTCATCGTCGATGAGTCCGAGCTCCGATCCGATCGCCGAGATCAAGTCGCGCCTCGACGTCGTGGACGTCGTCGGCCAGAAGGTCACGCTGAAGAAGACGGGCCAGACCTTCAAGGGGCTGTGCCCCTTTCACGGCGAGAAGACGCCCTCTTTCATCGTCTTTCCCGACAAGGGCAACTATCACTGCTTCGGCTGTGGCGCGAACGGCGACATCTTCTCCTTCGTGATGAAGACCGAGAATCTCGACTTCGCCGAGGCGCTGCGCACGCTCGCGGCACGGGCCGGCGTCGAGCTGAAGCCGCGGCTGACCGAAGATGCCGCGCAACGCCGTCGTTCCCAGGTGGCCGAGCTGCTCGATCACGCCGCGCTCTTCTACCAGCAAGCGCTGCGGCGCCCCGACGCGCAAGCCGCCCGCGACTATCTCGCCGGGCGCGGCATCTCCTCGGGGACGATCGACCAGTTTCGCCTGGGCTGGGCGCCGGATAGCTGGGATGCTCTCTACCTCTCGCTCAGCGAACGCGGCACGAAGCCGGAGACGATGATGGCCGCCGGCCTCGTCGCCGAGCGCGACAGCGGCGGCTACTACGACCGCTTTCGCGCGCGGGTGATTTTTCCGATCTCGAACGAGCGGGGCGAATTGGTTGGCTTTGGCGGGCGGACGCTCGGCGACGGCCAGCCAAAGTACCTGAACTCTCCCCAGACCGAGCTGTTCGACAAGAGCGCCACCCTCTACGGCATCGACCAGGCCCGAACGGGAATTCGCGCGATGAATCGCGTGACCGTGGTCGAAGGCTACGTCGATGTTTTAATTGCGCACCAAAGTGGTATAAAAGAAGTGGTAGCGTCACTCGGTACCGCGTTGACGGAACGGCAGGTTGGCATCCTGAAGCGGCTCACCCGCACGGTGGTGCTGGCGCTGGACGCCGACGCGGCGGGCGACGAGGCCGTGCTGCGTGGGCTGGAGGTGGCGCGCCAGGTCTACGCGGACGCCAGGGTCGCGGTCCCGCTTCCCCAGGGTCTGGTTCGACTGGAGAGCCGACTCGGGGCCGACATTCTGATCGCCGCCCTTCCCCGGGGGCGTGACCCCGACGAGATCATCCGGGAAGACCCGGAGCAGTGGCGCACGATCGTCGACGACGCTCGGTCGGTCGTGGACTTCTACTTCGCGGTGATCCTGGGCCGGACTGACCTGACGTCGCCCAAGGACACGACCGTGGCCGTGCGCAAGCTCCTGCCGATCATCGGCGAAGTACGCGATCCGGTGCAGCGGTCGTTGTACCTGCAGCGCTTGTCCGATCGCGTCCACATCGCCGAGCAGCTACTGGCCTCGGAGCTGGCTCGACTGCGACTGACGGCACGGGCGCCGGCGGCGGGCGACGTGGGCGAGTCGCCGGCGCCCGCGCGCCGGCGGTCGACCCTGGACGAGTACGCTCTCGGCCTGTTGTTGCTGTACCCGGCGCAGGCGGCCCCGTTCGCGGCGGAGCTGCGGGAAGACGATTGGGAGCTGGTGGAGAGCCAGCAAGCCTTTCTGTCGATCCGCCAGCAAATCGCCGCCGGTGGTTCTCCCGACCGCGCCACGCTCGTCGGGGCGCTGGCCGAACCGGTCGCCGCGTGGCTCCGGGCGGTGTTGCAGCAGGAGGAAGCGCGACCGTCACTGGACGAGCGCGCGGCGACCGCCGAGCAGGAGCGGTGCGTGCGCGACATTCGCCGCCGATCGCGGCGCGCGCGTTTGCAAACGTTCGCCGCGCACCTGCGTGACCTCGAGGCGAGTGGGGACGCCGACGGAATCGCAGAGCTGCACCGGCAAGCCGAGCGCGAGCTGGCGCAGCTCGAGACCGACGAGCGTCTGAGTAAGTTAGCCTGGAGTTGGCGGCGGACCACGGAGGACTGAGTGATGAGTCATGAGGACTGAGCGGTATCCCGTTCCCACGCGGTCCTCGAGCCTCATCGCACAGCCCTCGCAAAACCGGAGGACGATTGGTGATCGACCCTGAGACGATGGATCGGCCAGATGAAGCCGTGAGCGAGACGGCCGATCGTGTCTCAAACGGCAAGGGATGGAGTTTGGACGTGCAGCCGGGTGGCGTGACCCAGGTGGAGGCGCCGACGGATGAAGCCGCCGACGAGGCGGCGGATCTCGCGCTGGACGCCGCGACGGAGGGGGCTGAGGACGAGGCAGCGGACTCCTGGGAGAATGCCGAGCCCGACCCGAAAGACCTCCGTGACGAGCCAGAAGTCGAGGTCGAGCCGGAGCCGGTCGTCGAGTTCACGCACGAAGCGATCGACGATCCGGTGCGGATGTACCTGCGCGAGATCGGTCGCGTGCCGCTGCTGAAGGCCCGCGATGAGGTCGAGCTGGCGCAGGCGATGGAGGCCGGCAAGCACGCTCTGTACCTGCGGCTGGATCTCGCCAGCCGTGATCAGCTCGATCCGGCGCGCGACCGCGAGCTCCGGCCGACCATCGAGGCGGGCGACCGCGCGCGGCATCGCCTTGCCGAGTCCAACCTGCGCCTGGTGGTCAGCGTCGCCAAGAAGTACATCGGCCGCGGCATGTCGCTGCTGGACCTGATTCAGGAAGGGAACATCGGCCTGATCCGCGCGGTCGAAAAGTTCGATTACCACAAGGGCTACAAGTTCTCCACGTACGCCACCTGGTGGATTCGCCAGGCGATCACCCGCGCCATCGCCGATCAGGCGCGGACGATTCGCATCCCAGTCCACATGGTCGAGACGATCAACAAGCTCCTCCGCACCTCGCGGCGGCTGCTCCAGGAGCTCGGCCGTGAGCCGACGCCCGATGAGATCGGCAGGGAGATGGAGATACCGCCCGAGAAGGTCCGTGAGATCATGAAAGTCTCGCAGGAGCCGGTCTCGCTGGAGACGCCGATTGGCGCGGAGGATGACAGCCACCTGGGCGACTTCATCCCCGACGACGGTACGCTCGCACCCTCCGAAGCCGCCGCGCACCAACTGCTGAAGGAGCAGGTCGAGGACGTGCTGGCCTCGCTGACCGGCCGTGAGCGCCGAGTCCTGCAGCTCCGCTTCGGGCTGGACGACGGCCGCGGCCGCACGCTGGAAGAGGTCGGCAAAGAGTTCGGCGTCACCCGCGAGCGGATCCGCCAGATCGAAGCCAAGGCATTGCGCAAGCTGCGGCACCCGAGTCGGAGCAAGAAGCTGAAGGATTATTTAGAGTAGCCAATTTGCGACTCCCGCCCTGTCGTGACGGAGTCCAGGAAGGTGGCATCGCTCACCGATGCCACCTTCCTGGACTCCCTCACGACAGGGCGGGAGTCGCAAATTGGCTACTCTAAATAATCCTTCAGCTTCTTGCTCCGACTCGGGTGCCGCAGCTTGCGCAATGCCTTGGCTTCGA
>DATLRG010000811.1:0-10905 GCA_035534795.1 Chloroflexota bacterium | reverse complement strand
TCCTGACTCATCCTGGCTCTCCTTGAGTGATGAAGAGATGATCAGCAGAGAACTTCCGAGCGCCAGACTTTCCGTTCCGGCGGTCGCGGCCGTCGCGGTCCTGGGACTCGCGGTGTTATCGGGCACCGTGATCGGATCGGGGCAGGCCGCGGCACGGCCCCTCAACGAGGCTTCGCTGATCGTGGGGGCGGCGATCGTCCTGCTCGTGAGCCTGAGCCGCCTCGGACTCGGCGTCGCGCTGGTCCCGGTGGTCGCCGCCGCCGTTCCCTTCGAGTTGAGCACCGGTACCGACAGTCCAATCGTCGCCGGTCTCATGTTCGTGGCCTTGCTGCTGGGAGTCTGGCTCCTGCGCGCGCTCGCCGGCCGTGACCTCCGGATCGTGCGCTCGCCGGTGGTCGTTCCATGCATCGGGCTGGTCGTCGTGTGGATCTTTGCCTTTCTCTACAGCGACGTGGACGTCTCGCCATCGGTCTGGAACTGGGACCGGTTCACCTTGCCGCGTCTGGGAGGACTGGCGGTCGTCCTGCTGTCGATCGGCGCGCTACTGCTCGCTCTGAACGTCGGGCGAAACCGCCGCTGGATCCGCCTGGCCACCTGGAGTTTTCTCGGACTCAGCGTCGTGGGCATCGTGGGAATATACCTTGACGACCCGGCGTTCGGGTTCCTGGCGACCGGTGGCCTCTTTACGATGTGGGCCGTGGCGCTGGCGTATGGTCAGGCGCTGTTCAACGAGAGGCTGTCGAGGCTCGCCCGCGCGGGTCTGCTGGCGCTGACGGTCGCCTGGCTGTTCCAGGCGATCGTCCTTGAGACGATCTGGTTCTCGGGTTGGGTGCCGTCGGTGATCGCTCTGGCGGTAATCACGTTCTTTCGTTCCAAGCGGACCTTCGCCATGCTGGTGCTTGGAGTGGCCATCGCGGTCGCGCTGAACTGGGGGCGCGTCTACCAGGCGCTCTGGACGGCAAAGATCCAGGAAGGCGATTACAACCGCCCGTCGGTCTGGCAGCAAGCGTTGCAGGTCGCCGAGCAGCACCCCCTGCTCGGGACGGGACCGGCCGGCTACATGGCGTACTACCGGAGTGTCTACGCCAACTCGCCGTTCTCGTCCCTTTCGAGTCACTCGAACTACGTGGACGTCGTCGCCGAGACCGGCATCGTCGGAACGGCCGTGTTCGCCTGGTTCATGGTCTCGCTGCTCGTCGTCGGCTGGCGCGCGCACCGGCGCTGGCGATCGAGCTTCGAAGGAGGATTCGCCCAGGCCACCCTTGGCGGACTCCTGGGGCTGATGGTCGCCATGGCCCTGGGTGATTGGTTCATTCCCTTCGTCTATAACCAGACGATCGCCGGCTTTCGGTATACCGTACAGAGCTGGATCTTCCTCGGCTTTCTCGCCAGTCTGGCGGCAGTGCAGGGTGACTTCGAGGATGATGTGGATGGATCTCTCGATCGTCGTCGTCAGTTGGAATACCCGGGAGCTCCTGCGCAACTGTCTCACGTCGATTGACCGCACGATCGACGGCATCCAGTACGAGGTGCTCGTCGTCGACAACGCCTCGACCGATGGCAGCGCCGAGATGGTCGCGCGAGACTACCCCGACACGCGACTGATCCGCAACCGGGACAACCGTGGCTTCGCGCGGGCGAACAACCAGGCAATGCGGGTCGCGCAGGGGCGGCACCTCTTGCTCCTGAACAGCGACGCGGCGCTGTTGCCTGGAGCCGCGTCGACTCTCGTGAGCTTCATGGAGACCCACCCCGGAGCGGGCCTGGTCGGAGCGCAACTCTTGAACGCGGACGGTAGCTTCCAGGCGTCCTACGCCGACTTTCCGAGCTTCGTGGGCGAGGTGCTGCTGCTCACCCGGCTCGCGAGCCTGGTCTATCCACGGACGTACCCCAGCTACCCGTCCGAGCAGAGCCAGGCAGCGGCACCGGTCGATTGGGTGTTCGGTGCGTGTCTGCTGGCCCGGCGGAGCGCCGTCGACGCCGTGGGGTTTCTCGACGAGGACTACTTCATGTACTCTGAGGAGACGGACTGGTGCTACCGCATGCACCGCGGCGGGTGGGAGGTCTGCTACGTGCCGGAGGCGAAGGTGCTGCACTGGTCCGGCCAAAGCGCGGGCGCCGCGCCGGAGCGGAAGCGCAGCCAGCTTTACCGGAGCAAGTGCCTCTTCATGCGGAAGCACTGGGGGCGATTCACCGCGCACGCGTTCTCGCTGACCGTGCGCATTGCGTCGGCGCTCAACCTCCTGGCCTGGACTGCTCTCGGCAGCGCGGACCCCGATCGAGCGCGGCGCGAGCGGGCGCGGCAGCGGGCTCGCTCGTACCAACAACTGCTGTTAGGCAAGCTGTGAGGATCGCCTTGAAGGGTTTGCTGCCCGCGCTGCTCCTGGCGGCGATCGCGCTCGCGGTCCCGTCGGTCGCGGCCGCGGAGACCGGGGCGTGGAGCAAGCCGGTCGTGATCTCAGGCAACGTCGGCGGCTCGTTCCCGGACATTGCCGTGGACGGCGCGGGGAACGTTCACGTCGTCTGGAACGGCACTCTGCCAGGCCAGTCTGGCAACGACCTGGGCGCCCTGTTTTACACGCGCTGGAACGGCTCGAGCTGGTCCGAACCGAACGACGTCGCGCTGATTTCGCCGTCGAGCCAGGCCATCTTCTCCTCGATCGTCGCCGGTCCAGGCGGCCAGCTTGGCCTCGTCTACAAGGGCATGGGACGCCTGACGCCCGACTCGCTCACCCAGGACGACCTGTGGTTCACGACGAGCGGTGCCCGGCAGACGGCATCGGTGGCATCCTGGACGACTCCGGCGCGGATCACGCGCGATGAGGAGGGGGACTACGCCGATCTCGCCGTCGATAGCCACGGCGTGATTCACCTGATCTGGATGGAGCGGTCCGCGGACGCGTGGACTCTCGAATACGCCCACTCGACCGACGGCGGCGCGACCTGGTCGAAGCCCGTGGCCCTGGACGAGACCGGCGACGTCTGGCCGTACCGCGCGCACTTACAGGTCGATCGGTCGGATCGGCTGCACGTCGTCTGGGAGCTGGCCTACCCGTCGGACGCGGACGTGCCCCCCGGGACCACGCGCGCAGCCGTCTACGCGGTCTCGACGGACAGTGGCCGATCCTGGACGACGACGATGTTTCCCAGCGCGATCCCGCCGGACCCGCCTGTCTTCGCGGGGATCCCCGGACCGCAGCAGCCGGCTATCGGCGTCGACGGCAACGGGAACGTCCTGTTGGTCTATCGGGAGTACGGGAGCGATCGGATTCTCTATCGGCGGTCGTCGGATGGCGTGGCGTGGACGGCGCCCGCACCACTGCCCGGCGTGGCGAAAGGAATCGACCGGCCCTACGATGTCTACGATCTGGCAACTGACAGCGCCGGCCACGTTCATCTCGTCATGGTGGCCGAACCGACCCACTCCAACGTGCCCAGCCTCTTGCACAGCGAGTGGAATGGGCACGGCTGGGGATTACCGACGGCGATCGCTACCTCACCGCCGTATCCGGAGTATCCGAAGATCGCCATCGGCCAGGGCAATCGTTTGCACGTAGTCTGGTTCGACGGCGACCGGGCGACGATCGACCGCACTCCTATCGGCATCTCCTACAGCACAGCGCTCACCGACGCGCCCCGGGTCGTGAGCCGTCCGACCGTGAACCTGAGCGCCTCCACCGCCGCGCTTACGCCGGTGTCTCACCCGTCGCCCACGCCCGCCGGCGCTCGACGACTGGGCATCGCGCCGGTGCAGGCCGCGCCCGCCTCCGGCGCCGCGACCCCCTGGCGACCCGACCTTGGCGTGAATCCGCAGTACCCGATCGAGGTCGCGGTGCTGCCGACCATCCTTCTGCTGGCCGTGATCGTCGCGGTCAAGCGCAACACGTGACGAGGAGAGCCATGTCTGAAGTCGAGCTGCGCCGTTACGTCAGAATACTCTGGAAGTGGTTGTGGCTGATCGTCCTCTGCACCGCCATCGCTGCCGGCGTGAGCTATCGTGTCAGCAAGTCGCTGCCACGCATCTACCGGTCGTCGATGACCCTGATGGTCGGAGACAATGCCAGTCCAACCCTGACGTCTGATGAGCTGACGGCAAGCCAACGACTGGCCAACTCGTACGCCCAGATGATCCCGAGCGAGCTGATCCTGGCGCCGACGGTCGAGGCGCTCCAACTGCCCACGGATTGGCAGGATCTCGAGGGCCGTGTGCTGGTGACTCACACCGACAACTCGCAGTTCCTCGACGTGCGAGTCGTGGACAGCGACCCAGCGCGCGTCAAGGCGGTTCTCGACGAGATCGCGCGGCAGGTCATTCTCCAGAGTCCGACGACCGAGAACGCCACGCAGCTAAAAGCCCGCCAACAGTTTGTCCAGCAGCAGCTTGACTCGCTCCAGGCAAACATCAGCCAGGGCGAGGCGGACCTGGCGCAACAGCAGGCCGCGCTGGCCAAGGAGGTCAGCGCCCGCGGTGTCCTGGACCGACAGGATCAGATCCAGGCCCTGCAGCTCAAATTGACCGATTGGCGCGCCACCTACGCGTCGTTGTTGAGCGCGGACCAGGGAAAGCCGCCAAACACGGTGACGGTGATCGATCCGCCAAGCGTGCCCACGACACCGTTCAGTCCTAACGTCCGGGCCAACGTGCTCGCGGCTGCTGCCCTGGGATTCCTCCTTGCACTCGGCGCCGCCTTCCTGATCGAGTACTTCAACGATACGCTGACCACGAAGGAAGATGTGAACCGTTCCCTCGGCCTGCCAACGCTGGGCACCCTGGGAGATCTTGGGAAGGCCCACGATCCTGCGAGCGTCCTGGTCACGGCCCGGTGTCCGTCCTCGCCAGACGCCGAAGCGTACCGGATGCTGCGCACGAACATTCTGTTCGCCTTGAATGGCGACGGCTCGCTGCCGCTGTTGATCACCAGTCCCGGTCTGCACGAAGGCAAGTCGCTCACCAGCGCAAACCTGGCGGTGAGCTTCGCCCAGACCGGCAAGACGGTCATCCTCGCGGACGCGGACCTACGCCATCCGACGATCCGGACCTATTTTAACGGCACCGCCTCGGCGGGTGAATCGTCGCCGGTGCCGGATCACGCGGGCGGGACCCACCCGACCGGCGACGACCGGGCCGGGCACCCGATCGACTCGACCGGCCAGCTCAACGGCCAGGTGCGGGATAGTCTCCTGGCCACCGACGTCGCCGGGCTGCGACTGTTGGCCACGGGACCGCTGCCGCCGAATCCAGCCGAGCTGCTTGGCTCGACTCGCATGGAGCACGTCTTGAGAGCGATGCAGGCCACCGCCGATGTGGTGATCCTGGACAGCCCGCCGATGTTGCCGGTTGCCGACACGGCCATTCTGGCCGCGACCGGCGTGGCGGTCGTCCTCGTGATCGAGGCGGGCAAGACGCGCGCGCGGGCCGCTCGACTCGCCTGCGAGACCCTCATGCACGCCCGCGCGCGGGTCCTCGGGGTCGTGCTGAACAAGGCTCCTGGCAACGCACTGACGTACCATCGGTATCTCGGTCACTACAGAGACGGTCAGGCGTCCGATCGGGGCGCTTCTCCGGTCATCGTGGCGGCCCGACGCGCGTTCAGCCAATTCAAGGTGATCGGGGCCGTCGGCGCGCGGCAGGGGCGCCGTGTCGGCGCGGCGCTGTTGATGCTTGGCCTGACCGGCGGCCGAGCCCTGGGTCTCGTGCTGCAAGAGGCGGCGCGGAGCGCGCAGAAGCGCTACCGAGCCCATGCCGGCTCCAAGGGCAAAGCGTGAGAGACCTCGCTTCCACGGTGGTGCGCAACTCAGCCGTCGGGATGAGCGCACAGCTCGCGGTCCGGTTGCTGTCGTTCGGCTTCTCCGTGCTGATCGTCCGCAACCTGGGCGCGGGAACCTATGGACAGTATTCCGCTGTTCTGGCCTTCGGCGCGATGTTCGTCATCGTGTCGGACCTCGGATTGAGTCCCTACGCCGTTCGCGAGGTGGCTCGCTGGCGCGACGTCGCCGGCGGACAAGAGCAGACGGAGCGGCTCTACGGCAACGTTCTGGTGTCGCGCCTGCTCCTCTCACTGCTCACCATTATCCTGACCGTCAGCAGCGCCTGGCTCACCGGCCGACCCCTGATCATGATTGGAGGAATCGTTCTCGCATCGATGAGCCTGCTCCTCTATGCCGTTCAGGGGGCGAGCGATGCACTGCTGGCCGGCTTCGAGCGGCTCGATCTCTCGGCGCGGGCCAGAATTCCCAACCAGCTCGCCTTCGTGGTGCTTGGCGCCGTCGCGCTGCTGATCGGGATCGGCTACTACGGTTTGATCGTCGCGAACCTGGTCGGGGTCGCCGTGATGACCGGCATTTGCTGGCAAGCGGTACGACGCCTGGGCGTCCGACCGCGGCGGGCCACGCGGCAGGCCTGGCCGGTCCTGGTACGCGCCAGTCTGCCCTTTGGCGTCATCGGCTTCGCCCAGGGTCTCTCGTACAATTTCGACAGCGTGCTGCTGAACGTCTTTCGCGGCGACGCCGAGACCGGCTACTACAACGCTGCCTACAAGTTGGTGTTTGCTGCCGTCGTCGTTTCCAACGTGGTCAACACCGCGCTGTACCCGTCGCTGGCTCGCCAGGCGGCGAGCGGTCCAGAGCTGCTGCCGGCCATCTACGAGCGAGTGGCGCGCTACCTGATGCTCCTCAGCCTCCCAATCGCCGTTGGCACGTGGGCGCTGGCGAGGCGGTTGCTGAGCTTTCTCTACACGGCGGCTTTCCTCCCCGCGGTGCCTGCCCTCCAGATCGTGATCTGGGTAACTCCGCTGATGTTCGCCTCGGAGTTCCTGGGCTACGTCGTCATCATCCAGGGCGACGAGAAGCTCGTGGCTCGCTCGCTGCTAGTGAGCACCGGGGCCAACGTGGCACTGAACGTGGTCCTGGTGCCGCGTTTCGGACTGCTGGGCGCCGCGGCGATGACGGTGATCACCGAGGCGATCCTCGTCGGACAGTACGTCTGGCTGCTCCGTTCGCTGATTCGCCAGTTCGACTGGAACGTGGCGCTTTTCCGCCCCTTGACCGCGGCCCTGCTGATGGGCGGCGTGCTCCTGGTCCTGCGCAGCCTGTCGCTGCCGGCCGAAGTCCTGGCCGGAGCGCTGACGTACGCCGGCTTGTTGGTCGCCTTGGGCGTCGTGGGCAAGGATGAGCTCTCGTTCGTGCGCCGCCTGCGCCAGCAGCTAGCTCTGGCCGATACTGTCGCGATGACCTCGACGCTCCACCACGGAGCAGACCGGCGATGAATCTCATGAACGGACCCCAGATACCCCGGGATGCTCCCCGCGTCGGCATCATCGTCCTGAACTGGAATCGGCTCGACGAGACGATCGCCTGCCTCGAGTCCGTCGAAACATTGGAGTATCCCGCGTATGAGGTCGTGGTCGTCGACAACGGCTCGACGGACGGCTCGCCGGCCACGATCCGCCAGCGCTTCCCGGCGGTGCCACTGATTGAGAACCGACGCAACCTGGGCTTCGCGGCGGGCAACAACGTCGGTATCGCCCGGCTGATGGAGCGGGGAGTGGACTATCTGTTCTTACTGAACAACGATACTGAAGTCGCCGCGGACTTGCTGCGCATTCTGGTCGACGCCGGCGAGCGCGATGCACGCGTCGGAATGCTTGGGCCGACGATCTATTATCAGGATCCCGCGCACGTGATCTGGTCGGCTGGCGGTACGGTCGACCGATACGGCGTGTCGCGGCACCTTCACGCGGACCAATCCGAGGCCGTGGTGTCCGAGAGCGGCCAGCGCGTCGACTACGTCACTGGCTGCGCGATCCTCGTCAAGCGGGCGGTGGTCGAAGCCGTCGGCGTTCTCGACGAGCGCTTCTTCATGTACTTTGAAGAAACCGAATGGTGCGCTCGCGCGCGCGCGGCTGGTTTCCACGTCGCACACGTCCCGGCCGCGCGGCTGTGGCACAAGATCATGCCCACCTCGCGGACCTACTCGCGCACATACCTGTATCTGATGGCGCGCAACCGCCTGCTCTATCTGCGCTGCCGTGGCGCCAGCCCGTTGGTCATTTTCGTGGCGTTGGTCGATCTCCTGCGCACCGCGGCAAGCTGGAGCTATCGCTCGAAGCACCACGACAAGCGTGCCGTCTCCGGCGCGCTCGTCCTCGGGGTACGCGATTTCGCGCTGGGGCGCTTCGGCGCCCCGCCGGCCCTGCCGTGAGCTGGCACCCACGGTTCTTTCAGAGGGTGTGTGGGAAGGGTCATGGGGCTAGAGATTTGCTGCGCAAATCTCTTGCCCCATGACCCTTCCCACACACCCTCTTATCAAGTCTCTGTGTCGAGGAGCGGCATGAACCAGACTCCCGCGGGTGACGACGTTCGCCAATTCGACCGCGTGGCGCAATCCGGCCCCACGCCGGCCAGCCCCACGGTCAACGGCCACGTGCCTCGTCGAAAAGCGCCTTCCGCGACCGACGACGTCGGTTCCGACCGCGAGCGGCCGACGAAGACACCGCCGCGCCGGCCAGTCCGGACGGACCGGGTCCCGGCGATCCGGGAGTGGACGATGCTGTTGCCGGTACTCGCGCTCGGGCTCGTCTTCCGCCTCCGCGACCTGACCCAACCCTTCATTGGCGACGCGAGCTGGAACGAGGTCTTCTACGCGAGCATCGCGCGGAACTTTCGGATTTACGGGCCGCTCACTCAATACAGCCTGGGGGCAGCCGAATCGGGTCGTACGCCGCTAGTCCCCGACTTTGGGCCCTCGCCACTCGTTCCCTGGCTCGTCTACCTGTCTGGGCGAGCGCTCGGCCCTTCCGAATGGGCGGCACGATTTCCCATCCTGATCCTGGGCATGCTGTCCCTGGTGATTCTCTACTACGTCGCGCGCGTGCTCTACGACTGGCAGATCGCCCTGGCTACCACGTTCATCGCCGCCGTCATGCCCGGCATCGTCTTCTACTCACACCTGGTGCAGCTTGACGGTCCGATGGTCACGTTCGGGCTGGCCGCCGTGCTCACGCTCTTGCTGTTCGAGCGCCGCCGCTTCTTCTGGCTGGTCGCTGCATCCTGCGCGTTTCTCGGGCTAGCCATTCTGAGCAAGTATAGCGGAGTGCTTTTCATTCCTTGCCTCGCCTGGGTCTGGTCCAGGATGATGCGGCGCGCGGTACCACCTGGAAACGGCCCTCAGTGGCCCTGGCCGGCCGTGTACTTCTTCGTCGCCGCGCTCCCGGCCGCGAGCTGGTTCGCTTACGGTCTGAAGGCGTCACCCGCGTTCGGGGCCAGGGGACCGATCAGCGGCTACCTCAACCGCCTTGGAGTGGCGTACCTCGGCGACTGGTCGGCCGCGATCCAGGGGACCTGGCCGATGCTCGCCAATCAGGTCGGGCACATCTTCTGGTATCCGCTGATAGTGATCGTCGTGCTGTCGGTCTCGACTGGCCGATTCATCCCGTTCGCCCGGCGCCACCCGGAGGTCATTCTGCTGATCGTCCCGTGGTTTGCTCAGATGATCTACCCGAAGTCGTGGCTGGCCAGCCCACACTACCTCTATCCGGCGCTCTTCGGGCTCGCACTCCTGCTGGCGCTGCTCGTCCGAGAAATTGCCCGTCCGGCGTCTCTGCTGCTCGCGTGGCCGGATCGGAATCTGAAAATCGGCTTCGTCTTATTGGGATTAGTGGCCTGCCTGGCTTGCGCCTCGGATTACCGGGAGTTCTTCCACGCAGAGTATTACCCCTTCTACCTCGTGACGCCGCGGGACCCCTTTTACTCCGCCAGGTTCGTGCGTTCACGCAACAGCGCGGACCGGCCGGTGCTGGCCGATCTTCCCCAGACACTCTACTACGCAGGTGACAATTACGTCGTCGGACGCCAGACGTGGCGCTGGTGGGGAGCGGCCCACGACGATCGGGACATGATCGCCGCGATCGACAGTCGCGCGTTCAGTTACGTCGTGTTCACCTATCTTCCGACCGTGGAAGTCGTCGATGCTCTTCAGCAGGACAGCTACCGACAGATCGCCCCATCAGCCTGGGAAAAGACCGAGGCCCCGTGATCCCGCGCGAGAGAGACAAGGAGGTTGTGTCCGCATGGATCTGGCTGTTTCTCAGCGTCGAGAAGTGACGGAAACGCGGCTTTCGCTGGCGTGCAGCATTGGCATCATGGCCTACAACGAGGAGGCAAACATTGGTCGCTTGCTGCGAGCTCTGCTCGACCAGCAGACCACGACCTGTGTGATCGACGAGATCGTGGTCGTCGCCAGTGGCTGCACCGACAATACCGAAGACGTCGTGCGCGAGTTTTGCGCCCGGGAGCCGAGGATCAAGCTCGTCGTTCAACCATCTCGGCTGGGTAAGGCCTCGGCGGTCAATCTGTTCCTGCATCACGCCCGGTGTGACATCCTGGTCTCGGCCAGCGCCGACACGCTGCCGGAGCCGGCGACGATTCAGCGCCTGATCGAGCCCTTCGTCGACCCCGAGGTGGGCATGACCGGCGGTCATCCGGTGCCCGCCAACGACCCACGCACCTTCATGGGCTTCGCCGCGCACCTACTCTGGGAGCTGCACCACCAGATCGCGCTGCAGCACCCCAAGCTGGGCGAGCTGACCGCTTTCCGCCGAGTCTTCCACCGGATCCCCTTCAACTCGGCCGTCGACGAAGCGAATATGGAGCCGCTGATCAGCGGTCAGGGGTACCAGCTGCGTTACGTCCCGGAGGCGATCGTCAGAAACCGCGGTCCAGCGACAGTGGGTGATTTCATCAAGCAGCGCCGGCGGATCTACGCCGGCCACCTCCGCGTGCGTCGTCAGCAGGGCTACGCGGTCTCGACCCTCAGTGGCCCTCGGATTCTCTCGACCCTCCTGCGCTGCTGGCACTGGGACTGGCGCTACTTTGTCTGGGCGCCGGCGGTGGTGTGTCTGGAGGTCT
>DATLRG010000810.1:0-2749 GCA_035534795.1 Chloroflexota bacterium | reverse complement strand
ACCCGGCCCTGGCCGTCCGCGCTATCCAGGCCGGCGCACGGCTCGGCCTCGCCTCGGGCACAGCAGGGCCGCCCCTGTGGCTCGTCGCCCTCATCCGTCCGGGAGGTTCTGCATCGACCGCTGTACCGAGGCGAGGTGGTCTGGAACCGCACCCGGAAGCGAGACCAGTGGGCTGTGGTCCGTCAACGACCGCGGCCGGAGTCGGACTGGCTTCGGCGCGAAGCAGGGCACCTGCGTATCGTTTCCGATGGGCAATGGCAGGCCGTCGAGGAGCGCCTCGAGGCCACCAGACAGCGCTATCTCCGGCTCTCGAACGGAACGGTCCTGGGACGTCCCCCCGGTGCGGGGGCGAAGTACCTGCTGACCGGGCTCATGAGGTGCGGCTGTTGCGGCGCGGGGATGGAGGTCGTCAGCCGACGGCACGGCAGCCGTCGCGCCTTCTTCTACGCCTGCTCCGCACATCACCGCAAAGGGCGCGCGGTTTTGTCAATAATCATGTGACGTGCCCCCCACTTATCAGCTGAAAGTCCCCCCTCCCGGTTACTCCGCCACGGCCGTGGCCGCGACCTTCGATTTCAGCAGGCCCGCCTTCATCTTCTCCTTGAGTCGGTAGCTGTCGCCTCGGATGTTGACCGTGATGGAGTGGTGCAGCAGGCGATCGAGGATGGCCGAGGCGATGACGGGATCGCCGAAGACCTCACCCCAGGCGCCCAGGCTCTGATTGCTGGTCAGGATGATCGCGCCACGCTCGTAGCGGCGCGACACGAGCTGAAAGAAGAGATTGGCGCCCTGCCGGTCGATCGGGATGTAGCCGATCTCGTCGATGACCAGCAGCTGAGGCTGGGCGAGGAGTTTGAGTCGTTCGTCGAGCCGGCCGTCCGCCAGGGCTTTGCCAAGGGTCGCGATGAGACCGGCGGCCGTCGTAAACAGGACGCGGACGCCGTGCTCGCACGCCTTGAGGCCGAGGGCGACCGCGAGATGCGTCTTGCCGACGCCGGGCGGGCCGAGCAGGAGGACGTTGTCACCGGTCTCGAGATACCGTCCGGTCGCCAGCTCGCGAATCACCTTCGGATCGATCGACGGCTGGAATTTGAAATCGAAGGCGTCGAGGGTCTTCTGAAACGGGAAGCGCGCCATCGAGACACGCATCGTCAGATGCTTCTCGGCCTTGGAGCGAATCTCGAGCGCGAGGAGCTCGTCGAGAAAGTCCGAGTACGGCACGTCGCGCTTGGCGGCCTGCTCGAGCAGCGTGGGCAGCTCGGCCTCGAGACGATGCAAGCGGAGGCGCTGGCAGTGGCTGCGCAGTCGGTCGAGGAGCGGCGTGCTCATTGGCCACCGCCGATCGTGCTGAGCGCGTCGTAGATGGCGAGATCCCGGACCTCGACCGCCCCCAGCGCCTGATACGCGGGATCCCACTGTGGCGCGTCGACCCGCGGTGCGGCGCCGGGTCGCAAGAGCCCGTGGTAGTGGGCCGGTTCCATCACGACCGCATGGCGCCCCGCCTTGACGTGTTGGGCGATGCACGTGTCGCCAGCGACGATCAGATAGTGCGTCGCGGTTTCGCGGACGTCGACGGTCTGGCCGACGTAGCGCACCGGGACCGAGTACCGCGCGGCCGCAATGGCCACCAGCGCATCCGCCGCGACGATGCGCCGGCGGGGCGCGGTGTACTGATACGGCGGCTGGCCCCCGAGGGGCGTCAAGGTTTCTCGGGCGAAGCGATCGATCGGCCGTTCGTGCGTGGTCCCGTGCACGCGCACGTCGGACACGGTCGCGGCCCAGTCCTCCAGCCAGGCCTCCAGCGCCGCCCAGTGCGGAAAGCGCCGGCCGGCGAGCGCATTGCGCTTCACGTACTTCACGCCGCTCTCGACCTTGCCCTTGGTCCGCGCCCGATACGGCTGACACGCGCGGGGGGTGAAGCCGTAGTACCGGGCGAAATCCTCGAAGCGGGGATGCCACAGCACCTGGCCCACCGATCGGCCGAGCGTGATGGTGCGCGGATTGTCGTAGAGACAGCTGAGCGGCACCCCGCCAAAGTGGCGCAGCGCGCGCTCATGGCCGTCGAGCAGCGTGTCGAGCCGCTCGTTCCGATACGCAAATGCGACGGCGCGCCGCGAGAAGCCCAGGGTAAACACGAAGAAGTGGACCGGCGTCGCCACCTCCGCGATCCAGACCTGCAGCTGGCCGAAATCGACTTGCGCCTGCTCGCCGGGACCCGTTTCAAAGCGCATCGTCGCCCGCGCCGCCCAGCGGCGGGTCGTCCGCAGCGGCTGGAGCGCGCGCTGCACCTGCTGATAGCCGCCGGTGAAGCCTTGGGTCCGTAGCTCGCGCAGTAGGACGACCGCGTTCCACCCGACCTCGGGCCCGCGACGTTCCAGGAACCGACGATGGGGCTCGATCGCCTTCACGCACACTCGCGGGGCACGCGGGCGCCACGCCCCACGCTGCCGCCACCGCTTGATCGTCTTCTTGTCCACGCCCAGCTCACGCGCGATCGTCTTGACGTGCTCCCCGCGGGCCAGCCGCGCCAGCACCTCACGTACGGCGTCTTCTCGCAACATCCAGCCCTCCACCGGCGCCCCGGGCACCGGTGTCGAGCCTACGTCGATCGCCTGATCGTCCATGGATCCTCTCCCTCAGAAGTGGAGGGGGGACTTTCAGCTGATAAGTCCTGGGGGGACTTTCACATGATTACTGACACGGCGCAGAGCGGCGACCGGGCCGAGGAGGTGTTGGCGGACAACGGGTA
>DATLRG010000809.1:0-4774 GCA_035534795.1 Chloroflexota bacterium | reverse complement strand
TGGTGCTGCGCACCATCAGACACTAACCCGCCCAACCATTCCGAACCCTGCTGTAAATGAATCCCACCGTGCTGAACTTCTGGCCGAGGATGGTCGACGATTCGGCTTGGAGCCAACCTTCGAGGACGGTCGCGTAGATCGAGCGGAAGTCGGTGCCGAAGCGCAGGTTGCCGCTGTCGAGGTTGCTCAGGTTGGGCGGCGCGCCGTAGACGCCCTTCTTGACGCCTTTGCCGGCCACGAACAGCGGCGCCGCCGTGCCGTGGTCGGTACCCGCGCTGGCGTTCTCGGCCGCGCGTCGTCCGAACTCCGACCAGGTCATCAAAAGAACGTCGTCGGCTTTGCCGCTGGCGGTCAGATCGGCCTGGAAGGCGCTGATGCCGTCCGCCAGCGTTTGCAGGAGGTCGCCGTGGTGTTTTGCCTGGGTGGAGTGGGTGTCGAAGCCGCCCAGAACGACGTAGCCGACGCGCAAGCCCAGGTCCCTGGCGATCAGTGCCGCCAGCAGCTTGAGGCCATCGCCGAAGCCGCCCTTCGGATACGTGGCCGACGTCTGATGCTGCGCGGCGGCATCCTGCAAGTCCTTGCTGCTGCGCTCGGCCGTTTGGGAGGTCGCGTCCAGCAACGCGGCGTAGGGGGCCGGGGCGGTATAACTGGAGTAGAGCCGATTCAGGGCGGCCTCGCGCGTCACCTGCGCGGTCTTGAAGCGCGGGTCCGGCTGGAGCTGGTAGTCGGCGATCGAGCTGAGCGCGGGCGGCGGGATCGCCGGGCAGCAGAGCGCCGGCGCCAGGCTCGGCCCGACGCTCACCGCGTTGAACGGATGGCCGTTGGCGTCGACCGACCCGCCCACCAGCGTCGACAGCCAGCCATCGCGGCGCCCGATCGTTGGATCTGCCGTCTGCCAGATGTCCATCGCCTGGAAGTGGGACAGACTGGGGTGGTCGTAGCCGACGTTCTCGACGATGGCCAGCGTGCCCGCCTCCCAGAGCGGCTTCAGCGCTTTCAACGAGGGGTGCAGGCCCAGGTGGGCGTCGAGCTGGACGACCTGATCGGCCGGGATTCCCAGGTTGGGCCGCAACTGGTGGTACAGCGGATCGGCGTACGGGATCACCGTGTTGAGTCCGTCGTTGCCGCCGGCGAGCTGGACGATGATCAACGTCTTCGACGGGGCAGACCCGCTGGACGACGGGCCCTGGTCGAGCCGCGCGGCCGCGAGGGCGCGGGTGAAGATCGTCGGCATGAACGCCCCGACCGAGACGACGGCGAGGCCGCTCTTGACGAGATCACGACGAGTGAGCACTGCCACGACATCACACCTCTCTCTACTCGGTCACGGTGAAAGGTGCAGGAGTGCCCTGGACTTTCGTAGCAAATCCAGGACACTCCTGCACCTTTCACCGTGACACACCTTTCACCCTGACCTTGACTGAATCTCATCCCAGGTGGTACTCCGGCATCGCCAGCGCCAGGTAGAGGGCGCCGCGGTGACGCTCGTCGATCCAGGGCCTCGCGCTCGCGGCGGTGGCGTTGGTCGCGTACGCGACGAGCACCTGCCGCTGCGCGGGACTGATCTGTCCGTCCAGCAACAGACTCGCGAGGCGGTCGGCGATCTCGACGGGCGTCTTCGCGTTGTCGGTCGGGGAGGGAACGTGGACCGGCGCCGCGCGCTTGGCAAGCTGGGCGATTTGCTGGATGGCCGACGTCGGCCCCAGGCTCGCGACGACGTGGTTCGCGAAGTTCAGCCGGGCCAGCCAGGTGCCGCTCGTCAGCCAGGCGGGACCGCCCGGCCAGCCGGCCACGTTCGATGGGTTGAAGAGCTGCTGGCCCATCTGGTTCATGGACTGCGGCAAACCGCGCCCATCGGTCTCCGCGCCCAGCACGCGGGCAGTGCCGACGACCAACTCGGCCGGACTCTTGACCAGGGCGCGGTACGCCGGCGCCGAGTAGAACGTATCCGACGTCAGGATCGCCTGCATCAACGCCTTGATCGAATACTTACTGGACGTGTAAACGTCGATCAGCGGCGTGAGCACGTCGTCGGACGGGTTCGGGTAGACGAAGAAGCTGAAGAGGCGCTGCGTGATGTGATGCGCCGACGCCGGCTGCTTCACGATGATATCGACGATGTCATCGCCGTTGAAGTTGCCGGTCTGCCCGAGAAACGTCTTGGAGCCGTCGTCGTGCTGGCGCGGCAGGAAGTACGATTGGAAGTCGAAGACGCCCAGCGGGAGCTGCCGCCGGCGGACGCCCCGTCCGGTGAAGGCGCGCGCGCTCTCACGCACGTCGGTCTCGGTGTAGTTGCCCACGCCCAGACTGAAGAGCTCCATCAGCTCGCGCGCGTAGTTTTCGTTGGCGTGGCCCTTCCGATTGGTCTCGAGATCGAGCCAGATCATCATCGCCGGGTCCTTCGAGATGCCCTTGAGGACGTCTGGGAAGCTGCCGAGGGCGTTTGTCCGGAAGAACTGATTTTGCACGTACAGCGGCTCGCTGCGACCGACCTTGCTGATCGCCGAAGTCAGCAGCCCGTGCCAGAAGAGGGTCATCTTCTCTTCGAGCGGCCGGGCGGTGTAGATCATGCGCAGGGTCCACCAGCGCAAAAGGTCAGCAGGCTTGTTCGGGTCCAGGTTGACCTTCTTCAGGCGGTCTTCCAGCGCGCTATTGTCGACCTGGTCGAAGTTGATCAGCCGGTCGACCGTGGCGGCGAGGCCCAGTCGGCGGTACTGGCCCAGCTCGCTCGCGCTGGCGCCGAAGCCGGCGCGGCGGAGCAAGTGCTGCAGCTTGACGTCGTCGCCGATGGGCTGGCCGGCCAGCCCGCGCGAGCGCGCGACGTCGGCAGCGACCAACGCCCCCAGGCCGGCGACGGCGGCCCCGGCCAGGAGTGTTCGCCGCTTCGTCAAGAGCGGCCCGCGCGTGAGTCCGACTTCAGGCATTGCTCATCCCTCCTGATCGGTCCCAGAGGGTGTCTGAAGAGTGACAATTGCTGGGGGATTTGCTGCGCAAATCCCCCAGCAATTGTCACTCTTCAGACACCCTCTGGGGAAGAGTCTAAAGCACGAAGGTTAGCGGGCTGTGAAGGGCAAGGTTAAGGTCAGGTTAGGAATTCAGTCCAGGAAGGCGGATAGGTTAAGGGACCGTTGAGGAAGGATGGTCGCCGACGCCGGCACGGTTCAACGAGGCGGAAGCCAACTGGAGGCCAACGCTGCCCACGTGCCCAGCGTGAAGATGACGATGCCGATTCCCACGTCGTTCGAGGTGGGCGACGTCAGCACGTCGTAGCCGAGAACGAACGGGGCCAGAACGAGCCAGAGCCCGAGTGCGGCGACGACCCAGCTCAGCCAGGTCTCGCGGTCGGCCCCGATGGAGCGAATCGCGGCGAGCACCAGGACGAGAGCACCGACGACCACGGCGTCGGTCGTCGGCGCCAGCAGGTTCGCGTAGCCGAGGGCGAACGGCGCGGCGATCTCCCAGAGCCCGGCGAGAACACTCAGTCCGCTCGCCAGCTTGACCTGCCTCACCCCACTCGGCGCTACCATTGCTCCCTCCTTGACACGCGGGTACAGCCGGTCGACGAGCAGCCACCAGCCTCGTCAGGCCTGGTGTTGCTGGTGCTGCTCCTGCTTCTTTTCGTACTCCTCGGTCCTGGCGACCCAGTGCTCCTCCTCCTCCTTGACGAGCGCTGGATCGTGGTGGCTCTTCAGGATCTGGTACGCCTCCTCCCAGTTGTTGCAGAACGGGATTTTGTCCTTGATCAGCGCCCGGGCGTCGGCGATCATGTGGGCATCTTCGCCGGGTGTCAGATGCCAGGTCTTGAGGCCCCTGGCCTGCAGGTAGCTGATCAGGTCCTGCCAACTGCGCGGGTGCGCGTGCTGATAGGCATCGCGCACGTCCGAGGGTTGGTAGTCCTTGAAGACTTTTCGTTCGTGGGCCATCACGTTCCCCGTCAGCGAAGGCAGCGGCAATGACACCGCCGCGAGTTAGCTGCGCGGCCGGTGCATCATCCGTGCCGGCGCCGGTCTTCGCGGTCGCGGGAGGCTAGTGTTCTGTTTGCAAAGCCTCGCGTCGCCGCCTTGAAAGGCGGGCGAAGGGACGCTCGGCTGAAGCCGGTCGGGCGCGGCCTCGGGTCCCGGGACTTCAGTCCCCTCGTCCCTTCGCCTGCCTTTCAAGGCAGAGACGACGGCTTGCCTACACACCCTCTATCATGTCCCACCTGACAGAACCCTGTGTTATACTGCACGGATAATCGTGATTAACGATACGTGCATTAAAATGCATTATATCTGACACTATCCTTCTCCGGACGCCAGTCTTAGCGTGGTCAAGGTGAACGGCGCAGGGAGGTGCTGGAGGTGCCGCGCAGATCCAGCACCTCCCTGCGCCGTTCACCTTGACCACGCTTTCTTCAATGGGGAGGTGCGATGGCAGCGTGGAGTTTTCTGACGAACCACGGGTTGGTGCTGACCTACGTTGGCCGGCACCCGGACAGCACTGGTCGGGAGATTGCCGACGCGGTGGGGATCACCGAGCGCGCTGTCCGGAGCATCGTGGCGGACCTGCGTGACGCGGGCCACCTGGAGCCCGAGCGGATCGGGCGACGTAACCGCTACCGGATCGACGCGGCGCAGCCCGTGCGCCACCTGGGGGAACGCGTTGTGACCGTGGGGGATCTGCTCAATCTGCTCTGGCGTGACGACGAGCGTCACGGGATCAGTGGCACCGAAGTGGCCGCCGCGGCCGCGGTCGCCTCGCGGCCTGACGGTGGTTGACCGGTGCCAGTTGGTGG
>DATLRG010000808.1:0-5725 GCA_035534795.1 Chloroflexota bacterium | reverse complement strand
GTTACCCCTCTCCTGTCCTCTCCCCCGCGAGGGGAGAGGGACCTGGCTGCTGGGCTAGTGGATAATTCGGAAGGATGATCCCCCCCCATGCACGCCGAGCCCATCGGCGACCACGACATTCCCGCTCTCTCCTCGCGGGGGAGAGCGGGTTAGGGTGAGAGGGGTTCCCGCGTCGCCGGGCATCTTCCAGCGCTGATGCCCTTCCCCGCTCGTCCTTTCGCCGGTGACAATGTACGATATAACGGCCGGGGAAGCAATACGGATCGGATCGCACGCCAGTCCATTCTCGACGTGGGTTGTGCAAGCGTATTGATATGGCTATATAAAGAGATATAATACTAAGGCGCGTATAGGTGTATCTTCTGTTTACAAGATTCGTCGTATTTGAACAGTCGCCGAAGAGGAGCTTCTCAAAATGCCCGACTCACGTTTCCAGTTTTCGAATTTCCAGGAGTCCGTGGTCTATTTAGATGGGCAAACGTGCCCGACGGTCGAGCACGCTTTCCAGGCAGCCAAGACTTTGGACCCGGACGAGCGGAAACGGGTCATCGAGGCCAAGACGCCGGCCTCGGCCAGGGGGCTGGGCCGAAAGGTCACGCTGCGCCGCGATTGGGAGAAAGCCAAGAACGGCATTATGCTGGACCTGCTTCGCCAGAAGTTCGCGCCGGGGACCGAGCGTGCCCGCGAGCTGATGGCGTGTGAGGAGCCGATTATCGAGTACAACACCTGGCACGACACCTACTGGGGCGTCTGCACCTGTGCCCGGCATAATGGGAAGGGGAGTAATAATCTGGGGTTTCTCCTGAAGATTGTTCGCCAGGAGCTGATCAACCGGTCCCAAATCGAGGCGATCATGAAGGCGAACGGGCGGTGATGGCTCCGCCGCCGCTCGCGACACACTTTGCTTTTTTCAGGAGTAGTCATGAACCCGAACGCGGCCTGGGCCCGATTTCTTCGGACGGTCGCGGTGGCGGCGAATCAGCTTGCCGCCGACCTGACCGATTCGGGCGATGAACTGGAAATTCTGTCCGAGCTGTCCGAGGTAGCACCCGAGTCGTTAGTGATTGGGACGCGGCAGCGGGCGATCGTTGCCGTGCCGGGGTTGCGCGACGAGGCGGGGCTGAAAACCGCGGAGATTGCCCGCGCGGTTGGCAGTCCGGACGTGCCAAACATTTATCTGGCGATGCGGGCCCTGGAAAAGCGCGGCCTGGTTGAGCTGGTGCCGAACCAGCGCCCCCAGAGTTGGCGGTTGACCGGCCAATTTCGACTTTCGTCGGTGGTATAGGATGCTCTTACGTAACTCTTGGAGGGCTCTAACGGTAGGTCATTGGCCATTTGGGCACTCGCTGCGCCTTGCGTGAAACGCCGACCAGGAAAGGCGCGCGGTGAGGGAGTGCTGCGAGTGATCCAATCACCCTGTTCCTTGCGGCAGGCGAGCACGGGCGGTGTCCTTATTCCATAAAGCTGGTTTTTGAACTGCCGAGCGCAAGGATCCCACCCGTCCGTCGATTTGCCGACGAACGGCATGCTCCGCCACCTGACCCGGCGACAATGGCGACATCGAACGGCCACAAGCGGTTGAAAGGGTACTGAAGACGTTGTACGTTGAGCGGCGAGGCGAAATGGCGCCACGACCTCACGGCCCGCGTCTTCTGGGAAAGCGCCTCGCCGCGCCGGTCGATGCTATTCCCGACGACGATGACGGCGGTCATCTCGAAGCCGCACGGAGGACCATGAAACCATGTCACGCACTGGCGTTGAGCCGAAGCCGCGCTGGGAGACGGTGCCGCGCGCGGTGCGGCGGGAGGTCGAATCGCGGCTCGGGGCCGAGGTCCGGCGGGGCAATCGGGTCTGGGGTGGCTACGGTCCGAGCCCGACCTACCGCCTGCGCCTCGCCGATGGGCGCGGGGTGTTTTTCAAGGCGGTCGCGCCGATGTCGAACGATTTTATCCGAGCCGCGCACGCCCAGGAAGAGCAAGTGTACCGGGAGCTTTCCGCGCTGATTGCCGACTGGGCGCCGGCATTCCTCGGCTCCTTCGCGTGCGCGTCCTGGGAAGTGATCCTCCTCGAAGACCTCGGGCCAAAGAGCGCCCCGCCCTGGTCGCCGGGTCTGGTGCGCCGGGTGGCGTACGCTCTCGCTGATTTCCACCAGGCGACGCGCGGCGTCGCCCTGCCGGCCTGGCTGCCGGGTCCCAAGCGGCACCTGCTCACCCCGGCGCGCCTCTGGGAATGGACGCGCCAGGAATCGGACTTCCAGGCCCTGGCAAACCTGGCCGGGGAGCGCTCGGATGAGGCCAGGCGCTGGCTGGAATCGGCGCTGCCGGCCTTGCGCCGGGCGAGTCGTACCCTCGCCGAGGTCGGGGGTGAATCGGTCCTGTTGCACCGCGACGTGCGCTCGGACAATTTGCGCTGGGTGGCTGGGAGGCTGCGTTTGCTCGATTGGCCGCACGCCGGGGTCGGACCGGCCGAGGCCGACGCGGTAGAATTCGCCCAGAGCGTGACGGTCGAGGGAGGGATCGCACCGGAGACGGTCCTTGGCTGGTACGCCGAGCGGGCGCTGGTTCGGCCGGAGGCGCTGGATGGAGTGGTGGCCGCGCTCGCCGGGTTCTTCGCCGAGGCGGCCCCGCAGCCGGACATTCCCGGCTTGCCGCGCTTGCGCCCGTTCCAGCGTCGCCAGCTTCAAGTGACCCTGGCCTGGGCGAGCCGCCGGCTGGGCCTCGACGAGCCGACCTGGCTCGCGGCGATCGACGATGACGAGCCGCCGCTCCAGTCGCTCCCGGAATAACGGGAAGAGCCATTGTTCTAACCCTAATCAGTCACCAGCTCCCCGGGCCTGGCTTCTCGCGGGGTGGGCCGAGGAATGTTCCGCATGGGAAAGGCTGTCCGAGCGGGCCACCGGAACGGCGGCCCGCTCGGAGCCGCGCTACAGATCTCCGCCCAGCACGTGGGCGATCGCGGCGCGTAGCTGGGGAAGCTGGGCCGGCTTGCTGATGACCAGATCTACTCCTTTGGGACAGGTGCCGGTTGCCTGGAGGATGTCGCCGAAGCCGGTCAGGAGGATGATCGGGGTATTCGGGGCCTGCTGCTTGATCGCCTCGGCGACCTGGTCGCCATTCATCTCCGGCATTGCTCGATCGGTGATCACCAGATCGAAGTGGCCACCGGCAAAGTGTCGGAGGCCTTCGCGTCCGTCCGCCGCGGTTGTGACCTGGTGGCCGTCCGCCGCGAGCTGCGCGGCGACGACGTGCCGCACATGGACTTCGTCGTCGACGTAGAGAATCGCCAGCGGGCCGATCGCCGGGGGCGTCGGGAGCCTGGTCGCGAGGCGGCAGCGCTTGCCAACTGGCAGGCGGACGGAGAAGGTGGTCCCGCGGCCCGGGGTGCTCTCGACGTCGATCGTGCCGCTATGGCGGCGCACGATTCCTTGCACCACCGCGAGCCCCAAACCGGTGCCGCGGGTGCCTTTGCTGGTGAAGAGGGGCTCGAAACAGCGGCGGCGTACCTCTTCGGTCATCCCGACCCCGGTATCCTGCAGGTCGAGCCGGACCGCCTCGGCTTCGACTCGGGTGCGCAGGGTGAGTGTCCCGCCCGACGGCATCGCGTCGACGGCGTTGAAGATCAGATTGGTCAGCAGCTCGCGCAGCTCGGGTTCCTGACCGAGAACCATGGCGGTGTCGGCCAGATCGGTCTCGACCCGGATCGACGCCCCCAGCGCCTGGGCCTCGTCCTTCCAGCGGGGTTGGGTCAAGGCCACCGCTTGGGCGATGAGCCCGTTCAGGTCGACCGGCTCGAGCACGTCGCTCTCGTCGCGGGCCCGATAGAATTCGCGCAAGCGTCGCACCACGGCCGCCGCGTCCGCCGCGGCCGTGGCCATGTATTCGAGATAGGTCCGGGTCTTCGCGGTGTCGGCCAGGGCGGTCGGGCTTTCCAGCAGCAGCTCCGCATATCCGACGATCGGCGCCAGGGCGTTGTTGAAGTCGTGGGCGATGCCGCTGGCCATTTGCCCCAGGGCGCGCAATCGCTCCTGCTGGATCACCTGCCGTTGCGATTGGCGCAGCTCGCGGAGCGCCGCTTCGAGCTGGCGATTCGTCTCGCGGAGCTGCTCGTCGGCGAGTCGTTGCTCGGTGACGTCGGTTACGAGAGCCAGCCCGCCAATGTAGCGGTCCCCATCGAAGATTGGATTCGT
Organism: Chloroflexota bacterium; assembly: GCA_035534795.1. GTDB lineage: Bacteria > Chloroflexota > UBA6077 > FW602-bin22 > CADDYW01 > JAJPKB01. Next base: position 1,539 of record DATLRG010000808.1, on the reverse strand, counting down.
CGCCAGCTTCGCCCAGAGAGCAGTCCCATCCGCGCGGCGGTACTTGAACTCGTGGGCGGCGGCGATACCGCTTCGCCGCTGCTCGAGCTGCGCGATGGCCGCCGCGCGCATCTCCGGATCGATAAAGTCGAAGACGCATCGTCCGAGCATCTCGTTGACGGTGTAGCCAAGCATCTCGGCCATCTTTTGATTGGCGAAGGTGGTGCGATTGTCGGGATCGATCACCCAGATCCCTTCCTGGGCGGTCTCGACGATTCGGCGATAGCGCTCCTCGCTCGCGCGCAGCGCCAGGTGGCCGTCGACGACGTCACGATAGGCCTTCTCGAGTCGGTAGTAGAGATCACCGTTGTCGCGCAGCACGACGACGAGTCGCGCGATCACGAGTCCGGTCAGCGCCAGACCGCCAACGTAAATGACACGTTCGGGGGTCGTCCAGTCGTCGACCACGGCCAGGAGGGTCAGGGCAAAGCCGATTGCTAGCGCCAGGTAGGGCAGTGGGTTCACCAAGGGGCGCGTCGCGGGCGTGAGCTCAGCGTCTCGGGTGCGCACTGCCGTCGGGGTGCGCGATTGGCTGTAGGCGCTGGCTGCCAGCAAAAAGGCAGCCAGAACCCGCGGTAGATCGCTCCATTGTCCGACGTGATAGGCGCTCTGAAGGGATTGTGTCGCGTAGAGGAGGTCGCCGGCGACGTAAAGGAGCAGCCCAAGGACGAGAGGAGGCAACGCGCAATTCTCGTGTGGGTCAGCCTTGGAGACCGATACCCAGGTAATGCCGAGGAGAATCGCCAGATCCCCGACCGGATACGCCAACGCAACCGCGGTTGCCAGACCGGGGCTCGGGCTGCTCGCGATCAGCGGCCCGATCATCAGATACCAGATGATCGTCGACGCACCGACCAGAACCGTTCCAACGTCGAGCCAGAGCTTGAGGCGGTCGCCGGGGCGGTGGAAGGACCGAGAGAATTGCAGCAGTCCGACCAGAAAGAGCGGGTAGACGAGGAGATCGCCGGCGTCGGCGAGGCTTGGAAATGAGGCGGCGTGGCGAATCGCGAGGTCGTAGGCCCGGACGACGTCGCCCAGGACCACGCTCGCCTCGGCGAGGGCGATCGCGAACCAGGCTCGACGGCCGGGCGTGGTTCGGGGGAACGCCGACGCGGCGTACCCGGCGAGGACGACCGGCAGCAATTCGACCGGAATGATCGCCAGGGTCGGCAGGAGGTCATTCGCGGCGTCGTGGTCCCAGCCGAGAGCGACCCGAGAGAGGTAGAGCAGGCAAGCTACTCCACTCGCCATCAGCAGAACTGCATTCCGGTCGTGCCGCCAGCTGGATAGAGTTGCCGGCCAGCGGTTGGCTTGCTGGTCGTTGCGAATGGAGAGAAACATCGGCAGATTCCTCGGCGACGCGGGCGATCATCGCTGCAGGAGACGATTACCCCGCGTCCGGAAGCCTCGTCACCACGCGATCGTTCCGCTGGTCTCTCGGCACGCTCGACTTTCGCGAACCCGCCAGTCACGGGGCATGGGGCAACCTGTCGGTCCAGT
>DATLRG010000807.1:0-4087 GCA_035534795.1 Chloroflexota bacterium | reverse complement strand
GGGCGAGCAGGTGGTAGTGGCTGCTGCAGCATCCGACGGCGACCCTACGCGAGATTGAGGCGGCGATGGACCAGCGCCTGGCGCAGCTGCAGGGCGAGATTCTCCTCGCTCATCGGGACGTAATTGTCTCAGACAGCCGCCGGTTGAACGGCCTGCGTACCGGCCGTGGTCGGGACGTGGATCAGCGCGCAGACCAGCGCGGCCAGGGCGCCAAAGGTGCAGGCAACGATCAGCGCGATCTCGTAGCTGTGGGTCAGGTCGAAGTCCAGACCAGCCGCGTAGGTGAACGTTCCCGAGGCGAGGTACATCAGCGAGGTCATGACGCTCACGATAGTCGCGAGCGAACGGGTGCCGAAGACGTCGGCGGCAACCGTCGCGGTGAGCGGAACGGTGGCGCCCCAGGACAGGCCCAGGACGAGCCCGGCCGCGAGAATGACGGACGGCTCGTTCGGGTTGAGCAGGATGATATAGGTGACGGCGCGCAGGAAGTAGGCGGCCGCGAGCGTGCGTTGGTGCCCGACGCGATCGCCGAGAAAGCCGAGGGAGAGAGAGCCGGGCAGCGCGAGCAGGCCCGCCAAACCGATCGCCTCCGATGCCGTCATCGGAGACATGCCCAGGTCCATCGTGAAGGCCATGAGGTGATTGTTCGGGAAGCTCATCGTGACGCCACACGCGATCAGGCCGAAGGCGAGTTGCCAGAAGACCGGGGTACGCACCGCGTCACGCAACGGGACGCCCGGATTCTCGACCGCGTACCGCTGGCTCTGCTCGTCCGCACCCTCGGGACGTAGTCCCTTCTCGGCCGGCGTGTCGCGGACGAGGAGGGCGGCGACCGGCACGATGACGATCAGCACGATGGCCGCGAGCACGATACTCGCGGACTGCCACTGGGTCCGGAGCATCACCACGGTCAAGATCGGCACGATCACGAACTGTCCGACGACAACCCCGCCGCTCGCCAGCGACATCGCGACGGCCCGGCGCCGGTAGAACCACGCGCCAATGATCCGTGCCGAGGTGCCCCCACCCGCCATCGCCAGTCCGATCCCTCCGAGGAGGCCGTAGGCGAGGTAGAGGCCCAGCGGGTCCCGCGCGAAGGCGAGCAGGAACATCGAGACGCCGAAGCAGGTGGCCCCGACGAGGGCGAGGGCGCGCGGACCGAAGCGATCGGCAAGATAGCCGCCAAAGGGCTGGAGCAGACCCGCGAGCCAACGGTTGATCGTCGGGGCGAGAGCGAGGGTCGCGCGGTCCGCGCCAAACTGCTGGGACATCGGGAGGAGAAACATGCCGAAGGCGAAGGAGCCACTGTTGTTGACCGACGCGAGGAGCATCAAGGCCAACGCGACAATCCAGCCGTAGTACGCGTTTCGGATCATGCCGAGAGCCTCCGCGTGAAGACCGAATGGACCTCTGCCTCGTCAATAGTACCCGGTCGCAGCCCGAAAGGGAACGCGCCAGCGGGTGCCCGCGGCGGGTCGTCGCTCTCGCCCCACGGCTGCCTCCTGAATCCGACGCTCGCCCGGAAAGTTCACGCGCCTTGCGGTACGCGGCCCGGCACGTTACAATTTTGAGCAATGGCAACGACGCCATCGAAGGAGTCCAAAGATGCCATCGTTGGATCTCTTGAAACTCCGCTTGGAGGAAGAGCGGGCGCGCCTCCAGTCGCAAATCGCGGTCGTCGCGGCGCGGCCGGCCGAAGATCGGCCAACTGTCGACTCGTACTACGGAAACCATCTCGCGGATGCTGGCACCGACACATTCGAAGAAGAGAAATCGCTGGCGCTGGAAGCGCACCTGGTCGGGATGCTGAGCAAGGTCGAAGAAGCCTTGCGGCGATTCGAGCAGGGGACCTACGGCATCTGCGAAGAGTGCGGGCAGCCAATCCCGCCAGAACGCCTCGAAGCGCTGCCCTACGCGACGACGTGCCTGAAGTGCCGTCAGCCCGTCGCGCGGCGGGCGCGCTGACTATCGGAGAAACGGGTGACCTTGTCGATTCCAACTCTCCCCGAGGGGCGACGGCGCGTCGAGCCGGGCGTCGTCGTCACCGCCCTGGTCGTTCTCGCCCTCGATCAGATCACCAAATACTGGATTTCGCTCACGCTTGGCCAGGCCGACGCGGTCCACAGCGTCGAGGTCGTCGGCAACTGGGTCCGCCTGAGCTACACCACGAACAGCGGCGCCGCGTTTGGGATGTTTCCCGCCGCCACCATCGTCTTCACCGTCATCGCCATCGTCGCGGTGCCGGTGCTCCTGCTCGCTCGATCCTACGTCGCGGATCGCGCCTGGTGGATCACGATCGTCTTTGGCATGCTCATGGGCGGCGCCCTCGGAAACCTGCTCGATCGGGTGCGGCTGGGCTACGTGGTGGATTTCATCGACGTCGGCGTCGGGAGTCTCCGCTGGCCCTCGTTCAATATCGCGGACAGCTCGTTCGTGGTCGGGATCATTCTGCTGGCGATCTACCTGAGCTTGGCCGGCGATGCGCCCGAGAAGAACGCGGAACCGGGCACCAAGACCACCGACGATCAGCACCCCGATCAGCCGTACGCCGTGTGACACCGCTCGAAGGGTCGGGGCAAACGGGCTACGACCGGGCGGAACGGTTCATCGTTCCCGATAGCGCGGCCGGCTCGCGCCTGGATCGCTTCCTGGCAGAGCAGGTCCCTCAACACTCGCGCGCCGTGCTGCAGCGGCTGATCGAGAGCGGCGACGTGACCCTGGACAACCGGTCGGCCCGCCCGAGCGAGCGTCTTCGCGCGGGCCAGGTCGTTCAGATCGTCATCCTACCACCAGCGCCAACCGGCATCGTCCCCACCGCGCTGCCGATCGAGGTCGTCTACGAAAATCCAGACCTGCTGGTCCTGAACAAACCGGCCGGTCTGGTCGTCCATCCCGCCCCGGGCCACGCCGCCGATACCCTCGCCAACGCGCTGATGGCGCGGTATCCAGGACTGGCCGTCGGCAACGCGTCGCGGCCGGGCATCGTTCACCGCCTGGATAAAGGGACGTCTGGGCTGATGGTCGTCGCGCTGTCGGACCGAGCCTACCAGGACCTGATCGCGCAGATGAAGCAGCGGACCGTCCACAAAGAGTACCTGGCGCTGGTCCACGGGACGGTCGGTCCCGAGCGTGGCGTCGTCGAGGCGCCGATCGGTCGCGAGCGGCAGGACCGCACGAAGATGGCGGTGATAGCCGGCGGCCGCGCGGCGCGGACGACTTTCCGCGTCGTCCAGCGCTTTCCCGCGTTCACCTTGCTGCGCCTGAAGATCGAGACCGGTCGCACCCACCAGATCCGCGTTCACCTCGCGGCGATCGGCCACCCGGTCGTCGGCGACCTCGTCTACGGCCCACGCCAGCCCGCACTGGGCCTCGAGCGGCCGTTCCTGCACGCCTGGCACCTGGGCTTCCACCTGCCCGGTGAGGAAGCCTGCCTCGTCGCCTGGGCGCCACTACCGGCGGATCTCCGCGTGGTGCTCGAGCAGCTGTCGTAGAGTGAGGGTCAGCAGGGCATGGCTGTGAGTGAGGTGGGCAGCACCTCACTCACAGCCATGCCCTGCTGACCCTCACTCTGTAGGACTCCTGGCATAGCCACAAAGGGTGATCGCGAGACCTGTCGTTCGACCGATTCTGGTGGTACAACTGGGGTGGTGTAGGATCGGGAAGATGTGCGGATGGCAACGAGGCGGATTCTGGTGATCGACGACGAGGACGACATTCGCGAGGTGGCAAAGGCGAGCCTCGAGCTGGTTGGGGGATGGGACGTGGTCGCGGCCGGATCGGGTCAGGAAGGAATCGACAAAGCGAGTCGGGAGCAGCCAGACGCGATCCTTTTGGACGTGATGATGCCGGATCTGGATGGTCCCACCACCTACCAGATGCTCCAGTGCCATGCCGACACCCAGAATATTCCCGTCATCTTTCTCACGGCCAAAGTACAGTCGGCCGATCGGCGTCACCTGACCGGGCTCGGCGCCGCGGCGATGATCGCCAAGCCGTTCGATCCCCTCGCGCTCGCCGGCGAAGTCGGAAAGATCCTGGGCTGGGAACGATGAACGAGCAAAAGTCTGGCGGTGGTGAGTGAGCGCTG
>DATLRG010000806.1:0-6438 GCA_035534795.1 Chloroflexota bacterium | reverse complement strand
CGCTCGAGGGCCCAGGCGACCTCACGCTCGGTCTGGCCCGGCCGTAGCTGCGCGACGACGGAGGCGTATGCCCGATCGGTCAGGGCGATCGCGCGCCGGAGGACCCGGAGCTCGTCGGCGTCCTTGATCTGGCGCAGCTCTTCCACCAGGCCGTCGACCGGCTTCAGCACCCGGCCGTCGCCGAGCGCCTCGACCAGCTTCTGATAGACGCTGTAGTTCACCCAGGAGCCCTCGAAACCGATCGTGGCGCCCGGCAGCTTCTTCAGCAGCTCGATCGTGCCGTCGAGCGGGCGCGGCTCAGCCTTGACCGGCTCGAGGTGGCGCAGCGTGCTGGCCACCGCCTCGTAGTAGAGGAAGCTCGTCACGAAATGGGCCGACCTGGCCCCCAGCACGATCCACGCGGCGCTCGCGGCGGCCGCCGCGTCGTCGTTGCGGAAGCCGGAGAGGTACTCTCGATTCGCCGGCTGCCCAACCAGCAGCAGGTCGATCCCCCGCTCGGCCAGCAGCGCCCGCGCCGCGTCGACCCGTCGATCATAGTGCATTCCTAAACCTCCCGGCGGGTTACGGTTCAGTCTCACCCACGAGCGACGGCGACCTCACCTTCGGTCGGCAGTGCGTCGCGGGAGATCGCTGCCCCGCATTGCGTACACTTCGCTTCGTTGCGACCGGCTTCGGTCATCAGCCCGCCGCACTTCGGGCAGGGTGTCGGCAACGGACGCTGCCAGAGCGCGAACTCGCAGGTCGGGTAGAGCGAGCAGCTGAAGAACAGGCGCCCGCGCCGCGTCCGCTTTTCGACGAGCTCGCCTTCGTGGCACTTGGGGCACTTCACCCCGACCTTGACCAGGAACGACTTGGTGTTGCGGCAGGCCGGGTAGTTGCTGCAGGCGATGAACTTCCCGAAGCGGCCGAACTTGATCAGCATCGGCTGGCCGCACTGGTCGCAGTTCTCGCCGGCCGGCTCCGGTTCGATCGAGACCGATGGCATCTGCTCGCGGGCTTGCCGCAGCGTCTCCTCGAACGGACCGTAAAACGCCGCCAGGACCCCGACCCACGGGGCGCCGTCGTTGGCGATCCCGTCGAGCTTCTCCTCCATGTCAGCGGTGAAGCTCACGTCGATCACGTCGGGGAAGTGCTCGGCCAGCAAGTCGGTCACCAGCTTGCCCAGGTCCGTCGGACGGAGCTGCTTGCCGACGCGATCGACGTAGCCCCGTTCCTGGATGGTGGACAGCGTCGGCGCGTAGGTGCTCGGGCGGCCGACGCCGTTCTCCTCCAGCGTTTTGACCAGCGTGGCGTCAGTGTAGCGCGGCGGTGCCTGGGTGAAGTGTTGCTCCGGCGTCACGTCTTCCAGCCGCAGCGGCTCGCCCGGGTCCAGCTTCGGTAGCGGATGCTGCTTCTCCGCATCGTCGGCGTCGCCCTCGTCGTGCCCCTCGACGTAGATCGCGGTGAAGCCCTTGAATTTGACGGTCGAGCCGGTGGCGCGCAGCAGGTACGGGCGGTCGGTCGCCGACGGTCCGGCGGCGACGTCGACGGTGATGCTGTCGTACACCGCGCTCTCCATCTGGCTTGCCAGCATGCGCTGCCAGATCAGGCGGTAAAGGCGTACCTGGTCCTGGGTGAGCTGCGCCTTTACCGCGTCGGGCGTCCGCTCGACCGACGTCGGGCGGACCGCCTCGTGCGCCTCCTGCGCGCCCTTCGCCTTCGTCCTGTAGACGTTCGGCGTCGCGGGAGCGTACTCCGGGCCGTAGACGCGCCGGATGTAGTCGAGCGCCTCCGCCTGCGCCGAGACGGCGACGTTGGTCGAATCGGTCCGCATGTAGGTGATCAGACCTACCGTGCCCTCGCCGCGCAGGCTGACGCCTTCGTAAAGCTGCTGGGCGACCATCATCGTCCGCTTGGCGCTGAATCCCAGCTTGCGTGACGCTTCCTGCTGGAGCGTGCTCGTGGTGAACGGCGCCGACGGGTGGCGCGACACGTCGCGCTGGCGCACGTCGAGGACCACGAACTGCGAGCGCTTCAGCGCATCGACGATCCGCGTCGCGGCGGCGCCGTCGGTCAGGTCCGGCTTCTGCCCGTCGATCTGGGCGAGCTTCGCGACAAAGGGTCGCGGCTTGGTCCGGCCAGCTTCTTTCAGCTTCGACAGCGCGACGTCGATCGTCCAGTATTCTTGCGGGACGAAGCCTTCGATCTCACGTTCGCGGTCGACGATCAGGCGAACGGCGACCGACTGGACGCGCCCGGCCGAGAGACCGCGCTTGCTGATTTTCTCTCGCAGCAGCGGGCTCAGGCTGTAGCCGACCAGACGATCGAGAATGCGGCGGGCCTGCTGCGCTTCCACCAACTGCAGATTGATCGCACGCGGCGAGGCGAACGCCCGTTTGATCGCCTCTCGGGTGATCTCGTGGAACTCGACGCGATGCACGTGCCTCGGGTCTTTCAGGTTCAGTGCCTCGGCGAGGTGCCAGGAAATGGCTTCGCCTTCGCGGTCGGGGTCCGTTGCCAGGTAGACGTCGTCGACGTCGCGGACCTGACTGCGCAGCTTCTTGACGACGTCCTTCTTCTTTTCAGGAATCACGTAGCGTGGGGCGAAGTCGTGCTCGAGGTCGACGCCCAGCCGGTTGGCCGGCAGGTCGCGGATGTGACCGATCGACGCCTCCACGATGTAGTTTCGCCCGAGAAATCGTCCAACCGTCCGCGCCTTCGTGGGCGATTCGACGATCACTAATTTCTTTGCCATGTAGTCCAGGTTACCTCACTCACCATTCAGCGGCCCGTGGTCACGTAGTGCATGCCGCCGACGTGCCGCGCCATTCCCTTCAATTCGAGCATTGCCAACGCGCTGCTCACCGCCGCGACCGGCAGGTTGACCTGCCGCACGATCTCGTCGATGTGGGCCGGCTCGCCGGTCAGCACGTCGAGGAGCGAACGCTCGATCGGATCATCCGGCGCCAGCGCCCGAAATTCAAGCTGCCGGCCCACCGTGGCCACGTCGAGCTCGTCGAGGATATCCTCGGCATCCTGCACCAGCTTCGCGCCCTGCTGGATCAATCGATTCGTGCCGACCGAGCTGGCTGCCAGGATGCTCCCCGGCACGGCCAGCACGTCGCGTCCCTGTTCCAGCGCAAAGTTTGCCGTGATCAAAGCGCCGCTAGTCTCGCCCGCCTCGACCACCAGCGTCAGGCGCGTCATCCCGCTGATCAGGCGATTGCGCGCGGGGAAGTTGCCCGCCTCCGGCGGCGTCCCCAGAGGATACTCCGACACGATCGCACCGTGGCGGATCACCTCCTGCACGAGCGCGGCGTGGTCGGGCGGGTAGACCAGATCGACACCGGACGCGACCACCGCGATGGTGCGACCGCCAGCCGCCAGGGCGGCCCGGTGCGCGACGGCGTCGATACCCCGCGCCAGGCCGCTGACGATCACCACGCCGCGGCCGGCCACTTCCCCGACAAGCCGCTCGCCGACCTGCTTCCCGTAGACCGTCGCGCGACGCGTTCCGACGACGGCGATGGCGAGCTCGTCGCTCGGCTTCAGCGTTCCCCGCACGTACAGCAAAGGCGGCGCGTCGGGGACGTGCTTGAGCAAGGAGGGATAGAGGTCGTCCTCGAGCGTCGCGAGGATGACCCCCGCCTGCTCGACCCGCTCCATCTCCCGGTCGAGATCAATGCGGGGTCGTCGGGCGACCAGTGTCTCCAGGGTCCGGGCATCCAGGCCAGCCGTGGCAAGGTCGCGCGCAGCGGCGTGCCAGGCGGCTTCGGCCGTTCCAAAGTAGCCCAGCAGGCGGCGAAACCGCGACGGACCAATGCCGGAGACCAGATTGAAGCCGAGCCAGTAACGGACCTCAGTCATCGGACCACGAACGGATGGCCGTCCGCTGACAATATTTTACCACAGCTTACAGGTCTGCACGGTCGAGCTGAAAGGCTTCGTGCAGCGCCTGCACCGCTTCGGCGACCTGGCCGGCGTCGATCAGGCAGGTGATGCGGATCTCCGAGGTCGTAATCATGTCGATGTTGACGTTCCGTTCGGCCAGCGCGCGGAACATCCGCGCGGCGTAACCGGGCGCGTGCTGCATGCCGGTCCCGACGATCGAGACTTTCGCCAGATCGGTGCTGCTGGCGATGTCGGTCGCCTGGATCTCCCCGGCGAGCGGCTGCACCAGGCGCAACGTGCGGTTCAGATCACCCCGCGCCACGGTGAACGACAGATCGGTCGTGCCGCGGACGCTCGCATTCTGAACGATGACGTCCACGCTGATGTTGGCGTCGGCCAGTGGCTGAAACAGGGCCGCGGCAATCCCCGGTCGGTCGGGGACGCCCACCACGGTAATCTTCGCCACGTCCGTATCGTGGGCGATTCCTCGAACTTTGTTGCGAACTTCCATCGCGATTTCTCCATGAATGAGCGTGCCGGGATTCTGATTGAAGCTGGACCGGACGACGATCGGCACGCCATAGACGCTGCCCAGCTCGACCGCGCGGGGATGCAGCACCCGCGCTCCCTGCTGCGCGAGCTCGAGCATCTCTTCGTACGAAATCTGCGTGAGCTTGCGCGCCCGCGGCTCGATCCGCGGGTCCGCCGTGTAGATGCCATCGACGTCGGTGTAGATCTCGCAACAGCTCGCCCGGAGGATCGCGGCCATCGCCACCGCGGTGGTGTCGGAGCCACCCCGGCCGAGCGTGGTGATGTCGAATTCCTCGGTAATCCCCTGAAAGCCGGCGACCACGACGATGCGGCCAGCGGCGAGCTCGCGCTGCACGCGCGAGGGATCGACCGCGACGATCCGCGCCCGGCTGTGGCTCGAGTCGGTCTTGATGCCGGCCTGGGCGCCGGTGAGCGAGATCGCCTCGTGGCCCAGGTGCCGCAACGTCATCGCCATCAACGTACAGGAAATCGTCTCGCCGGTCGATAGGAGCAGGTCGAGCTCGCGATCGTCCGGGTCTTCCGCCAGCTGTCGCGCCAAACCAATCAGATCGTCGGTCGTATCTCCCATCGCCGACACCACCACGACGATCGGTCGGCCGGCGTCACGGCCGGCGACGACCCGTTCGGCCACGGCGCGGATGCGTTCCGCCGTCGCCAACGAGCTCCCACCATACTTTTGCACCAGGATTTCCATGCGCTCCGTTCCTCTCCTCCTCGACGGCCACACATTCTATCATAGCGCATGCAGGCGAACGAAATTCCTAGGACTGATGGCGTGGGTTTCCATTGCCAACCCGGCCGTTGCTCTGGTATAGTGCTTTTCAGCCGCCCTCTGCATGCTGGACCGTTCCGCCCGCGGCGGCTAACCACCGGATGTAAAGCCACGGCGAGAACTCCGTCGCCGCGCTGGATTTGCGTAGCAAATCCAGCACGGCGACGGAGTTCTCGCCGTGGCATGACTAGATTGATTGAGGCTGAGATGACGCTTGCCGACGTGCAGCCAGCAACCGACCGAGCGTCTGAAACCCGGGCAGAGATCGGGCAGATCGACGTCGGCATCGTCACCAAGGGCAAGCCGACGCTCGGCATGGCGCTCACGAGCCTGCTTTTGCAAGAAGACGTTCAGTTGCGCATCCACGTCGTCGATACGGCAGCGCGTCCCGTGATCAATCGAGATGACGTTCGCCTCGCCTTGCGCCTGGCTGGCGACCGCGGCGTTCATTGCAGCTACGAGTTCAGCGGGGAGTCCGATCGCGCGTTTTCCGCGGGGAAGGCGCGGCTGGTCCGCGTGCTCAACGGCAGGCACCTCTGTCTCATGGACGACGACGTGGTCGTGCCCTCGAAGGCCCTGCGTCAACTGGTGGATACCGCGTGCCAGCACGACGTGTACGGCTACGTCAGCCCGTTCTGCAAAAACTCGCCCCACCTCGACGGCGCGCTGGGCAGTCGCCCACAGTATGCGCCGGGATCGCTGCTCTTTCAGGACGGCATCGTCCGGCGGATCTTGACCGAGTATTACGACACCACGGTCGACGTGCTCGACCGTCGGAAGAGCGAGCAGAAGGTCTGCGAGACGGCCTTTCTGACGGCCTTGTTCGACGTCTTGGATCGCCCGGTTATCCGCCAGCCCGACCTGGTGACCTACCATCTCGACTACCACGACGATGCCTACTGGATCGACGAAGAGCGCGTGGTGATCGCGCGTTCCGCTGCCATCGCTCGTGGGCTCGCCAGCAAGGTGCGCGCGGAGGGACCCGGTCTGCTCGACGAGGCCCGCGTCCGGAACCCCGCCGCGCCGGGCCCGCCCTGGCCGCGTCGAAGCTGGGCGCGACGCGCGCGGCAGGTCCTCTCCTGGGTCCGTCGTTAAACTTGGTCCAGCGTGAAAGCTGCATGAACGTGCTGGATTTGCGCAGCAAATCCAGCACGTTCATGCAGCTTTCACGCTGGACGTACTTTAGAAGGTGTCTGAGCGGTGTCCGTTGGTGGAGGATTTGCACGGCAAATCCTCCACCAACG
>DATLRG010000805.1:0-4870 GCA_035534795.1 Chloroflexota bacterium | reverse complement strand
CACAAGCCCATGCCCCAATACCTCTCTGGGGCTGCTTCACTGGCCAGCGGCGTCGCCCCGGTGAAGCGTTACGCCGATCCTTGCGCATTCCCCTTGTACTCGACGGCTTCCCACACCCCTTCCATCAAGGGATGCATGCTTTGCTGAAGCTGGCGATACGCCTCCGATGCCTCCCAGGAATGCAAGCCCGCCAGGTTGTACCACTCTTCCTGGATCAGCACGGCGAGAGGATCCGCTTGATTGACCGCACAGAATCCACGCGCGTAGCCGGGCTCTTGAACCCGACTGAGGCTGTGTTCAAAGAGACGACAAATCTGGCGAGCATCCGCGGCCGAGCTGGCCTTGCCGATAACCTGATGGATGTACACGGGATGGTCCCCCTCTGATTTGCCGAGCAGAGGGTATGGGGCAGGTTCGATACCACTCTACGGTGCCGCCATGACGCTCGAGGGGAAGAACTGCCAGTCGCCGAGCGGCCAGTACGACACCAGGGCCTCCCCGATGATGTCGTCGAAGGGGACGGTCCCCCAGACGTGCGAGTCGCTCGAATCGTTCCGGTTGTCGCCGAGGACAAAGTACTGCCCTGGTGGGACGGTGACCGCGGCCATCGAGTAATCCGGCGCCGCCATGATGTATGGCTCGGCTAACGCGCGGCCGTTGACGTAGACGTGCTGATCGTGGATCTCGACGGTATCTCCCGGCAGTCCAATCACGCGTTTGATGAAATCGCGGCTGGTATCGCGCGGGTACTCGAACACGATGATGTTGCCGCGCTGGGGACCGTGGAAGACGAAAACCCGGTTGGTCCCCTCGGACGGAGCCGCGCTCGGCACCACGCGCTGGGCGGCGGCGGTGTTCACCGACCAGAAGACCGCTTTGTCGACGAGCAAGAACTCGTTGTTGTGGAGAGTCGGCTCCATACTCGTCCCCTCGACCTTGAAGTTCTTGACGATCGACTGGACGATGAGGAAGATGACCACGGTGAGCAGGAGTGTCTCGAAGATGTCGCGCAGTGCCGCTTTCATCGCTGGGTGATGGTACTCCGTCGTGAGTTTCGCGCGCGAAGCGAGCCAGCGCGAGGTGTGAACACCGGTCTCCTGCCATTATAGTATAATCAGTGGGGTTCTGCCAAGAGGCAGGCCCCTGCCTGAGCCAAGAAGGAGTCTCCCTGGTGGAAGAAGAGAAGCCCCGCTACTACATCGACGAACGGTGGTACACCGATCACAGCAAGTCCTTCCGCGCGGTTGCGCTGACGCGGCTGTGTACGACGTGCCGGCGAAAGCTCGGAACGGAAGTGCAGGAGCGTGTGCCGACCGTGGACGGGCGCGGTCGCGTGGTATTCGAGATGCGCTCGGTCCCGTTCGCCAGTAGTCCGTTGTCGGTCATTCGGAACGATTGCTCGAAGCAGCGCGAGTACATTACCCCGGAAACGCCGCTGGCCGAAGCGATCTTCCGCGTGTTCCTCGCCAACAGCAATCAGCCGACGGACGTGGAGGGCATCCGCGAGCAGCTCGGCAACTACATCTCGCTCGCGTCGCGTCCACACGGCTACGCGCCGGAGCTGATCGCGTCGATCGTCGAGAACGATCACCTCTATGGATTCAAGCGCTTCGAGATGGTGCCCGCGTGAGGTCCGATGCCTGAGATCAGCATTGTGCAGGGCGACATCGCCGAGGCTGACTGCGAGGCGGTCGTCAACGCCGCGAACAGTCATCTCTGGATGGGGTCCGGCGTCGCCGGTGCGATCAAACGCAAGGGCGGCGTGGAGATCGAAGCCGAGGCGGTCGCCAGGGGGCCGATTCCGATTGGCGCGGCAGTGGCGACCGGTGCGGGGCACCTGCGGGCCCGCTACGTCATCCACGCCGCCGCGATGGGCCCGGACCTGCAGACCGACGCGCTGAAGATTCGGGACGCGACCAGCAGCGCGCTGCGTGTGGCCGAGGAGCTGGGCGTGCGGAGCGTCGCCTTCCCGGCGCTCGGCACCGGGGTGGGCGGCTTCTCGGTCGCCGACTGCGCGCGTGTGATGCTTGACGTGGTCCGTCACCACCGTGGCGAGCACGTCAGGGCAGTCATGTTCGTCCTCTTCGGGCCCGCCGCGTTTCAAGAGTTCCGGACGCAGTCCGAGGGAAACGTGCAGCCGTGACGACCGGCCGACTCGATCCAGGTCGTCCAATCTCAGCGCTGCTCGTCCTCGAAGCTCGGGACGGGATGGTCTCGGCCGGCTTCTGCGACGTCGTGGCCAGGCGCTATCGGCTGCTTGCGTCGGCCGAAGCCTGGGTGGCCCCATCCGAAACCAGTCCGTTGGACGCGATCGGCCGCGCGCTCAAAGAGCTGGAAAGTAGCTCGGGACGCCGAATTCTGGGCGAGCGCGGCGTGATCGTGCCGGCGACGCTGGATGGCGCCGGCTGTGATGCAATCGTGTTCTCCGACGGACGGCCGCTCCGCCTGCTGGCACTGACCGTCGGAAAAGAGCCGGACGGCATGGACAACGCGATCGATCCGTGCGTGGCCGAGGTGGTGACGGCGTTGCACCTCGACGACGCCAACGAGAGTCGCGCGGGCCTGGTGAGCCGAATCGCCAGCCTGGTCCAGGGAGGGCAGCCGGCGGCCCTCCTGGTCGTGGCCGGCCACGAACCTGCCGCGAGCGATGCGCTCGACGCGCTAGCCCGCGCGTTGACGGCCGCGCAGGCGCTTTGCTCGCATGGATTGCCGCCAATCGTCTTCGCGGCGAGCGCGGCCGAGCGCGAGCTCTTCTCGGCCAGTCTCCGTCAGATCGGGCAGCGGGCGCAGAGCATGCTGCCCACGATTCGCCAGACAGAGTCGTCGAAGCTGCGCGACGAGCTGCGGACGGTCTGGCACGAACAGCACGTCGCTCAGCCCGTGTCACGCGCGCTGACAGAAAGCGTTGGCTACGCCCCGGTCCCGCGCCTGGAGAGTCTGGGCCGTGCCTGTCAGATGCTCGCGGCGTGGCGCGAATCGCCAGTTTGGCTGATCGAATTTGGTGCGACCGACCTCCTGGTGCTGCGGGCGACCCCCGACGCTATCCAGATCGCGCTGAAGTCGGTCCAGCACCTGCAGCTCGACGACGGTGCCGTCGAGCTCGCGGAGTGGCTGCGCCGGCCCTGGCTCGCGGCGGACGACCGCACCGCGATCGAGACCCAGCGCGGACTGACGGCCCGGGCGATCGCGCAGACCGCCGGCGACATTCCCGCCACGGGGCGATCGGAGGCGTTGCCGGGCCTGGTTATCGGCCGTGGCGTGGGGCTGACTCGCCGCTTGCCGGCCGAAGACGCGGCCGCGGCGATGTGCCTGGGCATCGGGCTGACCGGGCCGGTCGCCGTGGCGCTGGATCGTCACTCGTTGCTCGCCGGGGCAGGAATCCTGCTCGATCTCCGCCCGGACGCCGCCGCCGATCTCATCCGCGACTCGCTCGACTTTCTGGGCGCCGTGGCGATTGGCCGTACCGAATCGACCGACGGGGCCTGTCTGCAAGTCGAGGGAGGTCCGCCCGGTCAGAAGGCGCCGAGTGACGTTCGCCCGGGAGAGTTGACCATTCTGTCAGCGCTGGAGTGGTCTAACGTGGAGATCACGCTCAGCCCCGGCCGGTCGGTCGACGTTGGCTCGGGAGGCGGCCGCCGGCAGCAGGTCCTGCTCAACGACGGTGAAGTGGGCGCCGTGCTGACGATCGCTCACGGGGCCGCGTCGCGCCGCTGGGCGCACCCACGCGGCGCGCAGGTCAGCCTGTCGTCGGTCGTTCGGAGGCCATCGTGACCTTCGTGGCGGCGCGGCGGATCGACCTGCGGCCGGTGCGCGCGCGGCGATCTCGTCTGCTGCAGAATGACGGGCGCATCGTGGCGATGGTGGGCGAGATGGTCGACGCGGAGAAGGTCGTCGCGCGTGGCCCCCGGCGGACCGAGCCGATCATTCTCGACGCCGCGCAGGAGTTGGGCGTCGGCGCTCGGGAGGTCGAGCGCTACCTGCAACGGAAGGCCGGGCAGACGGTGGGTCTCGACGAGGTCGTGGCGACGAAGAGCGGTCCGCTCGGGTTGCGCCCCCGGGTCGTGCGCGCGCCGGTGGCGGGTCTCCTGCGTGAGTTTCTCCCCCAGACCGGCGAGATCGTGCTGCTGCCGGATGGTGCAGAAGAAGAGGTGCGCGCGCTGCTGCCGGGCAGCGTCGTCGCGCACGTCGGCCGCCGCGGCGTGATCGTCGAGACGGCGGCGCTCGGCGCGGAAGGGCTGGTGGGCGTCGGACCGCTGGTCTCGGGACCGCTGGTCCCGATTGGCGATGGGCCGGACCACGTCTTACGCGCGGACGATCTGGGGCCGCAGGTCCGCGGGGGTATTCTGCTGGTCGGAGCGATCAGCGCCGATGCGGTGGTGGCGGCGTACCACGCGCGCGTCGCCGGGATCCTCGCGGGGACCTGCTCGGCCGACGACTGGGCGCAGATCGTCCAGTTGACCACGGCGCCGACCGCGGTCGTGCTCGAAGGCCTCGGCGACGGCGGGCTGTCGGGGCTCGCCTGGGATGGCTTCCGACCGTACGGGGGCCGCGCCGTCATCCTCGACGCCAGGCGCGAACACCCGGAGGCCGCCTGGCCGGAGCTGCTGCTGCCGGTGGAAGCGCCAACTTCCGGTGCTGCTCCGTCCGCCGAGTTGGTACCCGGCGCCCGGGTGCGGCTCGCTCGGGGAGCGCTGGCGCCGCGCGTCGGCGAGGTTGTCCGGGTCGGCCGCTTCCCCGCGCGCCTGGCTTCCGGCCTGGAGCAGCCCTGGGTCGAGGTCGAGGTCGACGGACGACGCCACCGTGTCAGCCAGCGGGCCATCGAGTTCGTGGCCCCAGCTCAGGCGTAAAGCAGCGATGTGGAGAGAGCTGG
>DATLRG010000804.1:0-6288 GCA_035534795.1 Chloroflexota bacterium | reverse complement strand
ATCAGCCAGGTCCGAACTGCTCTCCTGTTCCAGCGCTGTGCTATGATGGAAGAGAGAACCCTTTCTCTCACAGGTCGTCTCCATGACAAACGGTCCAGACGTGGTGGTCGTCGGCGCGGCGAGGGTGCCGGTCGGAAAGTTCTTGGGCGGACTAGCCGGCCTGACGGCGCCGCAACTTGGTGCGGTGGCGATTCGCGCGGCGTTGGAGCGGAGCGGAGTCGATCCAGCTCGGATCGACGAGGTGTTCTTCGGAAACGTGGTTTCGGCTGGCATCGGCCAGGCACCGGCGCGCCAGGCGGCGATTGACGCGGGTCTGCCGCCGTCGATCCCCGCGACGACGGTGAACAAGGTCTGTGGCTCGGGTCTCAAAGCGGTGATGCTGGCAGCGCAGGCGATCCGCGCGGGTGACGGCACGACCTACGTCGTCGGCGGCATGGAGAGCATGAGTAATGCCCCCTACCTGCTTCCCCAGGCTCGGGCGGGTTACCGCCTTGGGCACCAGCAAGTCCTCGACGCGAACGTTCATGATGGTCTCTGGTGCAGCTTCGTCGATCAGCACATGGGGATGCTCGCCGAGCACATCGCGATCGTGTACGACGTTTCCCGCGAGGAGCAGGACCGGTTCGCGCTCGACAGCCACCGCAAGGCGATCGCGGCCCAGGAAGGTGGGGCCTTTGTCGACGAGATCGCGCCGGTCGACGTGCCTCAGCGAAAAGGCGCCGTGGTGCGGATCGATGTGGACGAGACGCCGCGGCGCGACACGTCGCTGGAAGCGCTGGCAAAGCTGCGACCGGCGTTCTGCCCGGACGGCTGCGTGACGGCGGGGAACGCACCCGGCCTGAGTGACGGCGCGGCGGCGCTGGTCGTGATGGAGCGGCGCGCGGCGGAGAAGGCTGGCTATCCGATCCTGGCGCGCGTCCTTGGCTCTGCCAACGCCGCGCGAGACCCGAAGCTGATCTTCGCGGCTCCGCCGTTGGCGGTCCGCGCGGTGCTTGAGCGAACCGGCCTGACGCTGGACGATGTCGATCTGCTCGAGGTCAACGAGGCTTTCGCGGCGCAGATTCTGGCCAACGAGAAAGAGCTGGGATGGGACCGCGACCGGCTGAACGTAAACGGAGGTGCCATCGCGTTAGGGCACCCGCTCGGCGCGAGTGGCGCGCGGGTCCTGGTGACGCTGCTGCACGCGCTCCGCCGCCGCCGCCTGAAGCGCGGCCTGGCAGCGCTCTGCCTGGGCGGTGGTGGCGCGCTGGCCATGGCGATCGAAGTTGCATGACCGGGACGTATCCGTGAATCCCATGAGAGTGTTATCACCATGAAACGCAGTTGCCTGCCGGTGCTGACGTAGAAAGGCAGCGGGCTGGAACATGACGATGAATGATCTGACGACGAGCGCTTCGAAAAACGGACGCGTTGTCGCCGTGACGACGACGCAGCAGAAGCAGATCGAGCGATTGCACCAGGCGCGCGCGGCCAGCCGTTTGGGTGGCGGACAGGCGCGGATTGACGTGCAACACGCGCGTCGGAAGCTCACCGCCCGCGAGCGCCTCGAGCTGCTGCTCGATCCGGGCAGCTTTAACGAGATCGACGCCTTCGTGACCCACCGCGCGACCGATTTCGGCCTGGCCGACCAGCAGTACCTTGGCGACGGCGTCGTCACCGGCTGGGGCAAAGTTGACGGACGCGCGATTTTTCTCTTCGCCCAGGATTTCACGGTGTTCGGTGGCTCGCTGTCGGAAACGCACGCCGCGAAGATCTGCAAGATCATGGACCTGGCGATGAAGAACGGTGCGCCGGTGGTCGGCCTGTGCGATGGGGGCGGTGCGCGGATCCAGGAAGGCGTCGTCAGCCTCGGCGGGTACGCCGATCTCTTTCTGCAGAACACCCTGGCGTCGGGCGTCATCCCGCAAATTTCGGCGATCATGGGGCCGTGCGCGGGCGGCGCAGTCTACTCGCCGGCGCTCACCGACTTCATCGTGATGGTCAAAGATACCAGCAACATGTTCATCACCGGCCCGAGCGTGATCAAGGCGGTCACGCATGAGGACGTGACCATGGAAGATCTGGGCGGCGCGATGGCCCACAACTCCAAGAGCGGCGTCGCGCAGTTCGCGGCTGAGAACGAGGAGGAATGCCTCTACATCATCCGCCGGCTGCTCAGCTTCATGCCTCAGAACAACCTCGAAGACCCTCCGCTGGCCACCTGCGTCGACGACCCGGGCCGGATGGACCCCGAGCTGAACGACATCGTCCCGGATAACCCGAACAAGCCCTACGACATGAAAGAAGTCATCGCTCGCATCGTCGACAGTGGTGACTTCTTCGAGGTAGCCGAGCACTTCGCCCAGAACATCATCGTCGGCTTCGCGCGCTTCAACGGGCGCGCAGCGGGCATCGTCGCGCAGCAGCCCAGCGTGCTGGCCGGCGTTCTCGACATCGACGCCTCGGTCAAAGCGGCGCGGTTCGTCCGCTTCTGCGACTGCTTCAACATCCCGCTGGTGACGCTCGAAGACGTGCCGGGCTTTCTGCCCGGCGTCGCGCAAGAGCACGGCGGCATCATTCGCCACGGCGCGAAGCTGCTCTTCGCCTTCTGCGAGGCAACGGTCCCTAAAGTGACGATCATCACGCGCAAAGCCTACGGCGGAGCCTACTGCGTGATGAACAGCAAGCACATTCGCGGCGATCTGAACTATGCCTGGCCCACCGCCGAGATCGCCGTGATGGGGCCGGATGGCGCGGTGAACATTGTGATGAAGCGCGAGATCGAGCAGTCGGCCGATCCGGAGGCGACGCGCCAGCGCTTGATCGCGGAATACCGCGAGCGCTTCGCCAATCCCTACATCGCGGCGTCGCGCGGCTTCATCGACGACGTGATCGAGCCGCGGGAGACACGCCCGCGGATCATCGCCGCGCTGGAGTTGCTGAAAAATAAGCGGGATCCCAACCCCCCGAAGAAGCACGCCAACATGCCGCTGTGAGTCAAAACATACTCACCACCTTCCGCAAGGTGCTGGTCGCGAACCGCGGTGAGATCGCCGTCCGAGTCCTGCGCGCCTGCGCCGAGCTGGGTCTGCGGACCGTCGCCGTGTACTCCGAGGCCGATCGCCACGCCCTGCACGTCCGCTACGCCGACGAGGCCTACTGCATCGGACCGCCGCCGGCGCGCGAGAGCTATCTCTCGATCGACCGGATCATCGCGGTAGCGCGGGAGAGCCACGCCGAGGCGATTCATCCCGGCTACGGCTTCCTCTCCGAGAACGAAGACTTCGCGCAGGCCTGCGTGGACCACGACATCGTCTTTATCGGGCCGAAGCCCGCGAGTATCGCCGCCATGGGCGATAAGATCGCCGCCCGCCGGATGGTCCAGGCGGCCGGTGTGCCGGTGGCGCCGGGCAGCGATGGTCCGGTGCCGACGATCGACGAGGCGCGTGCCATGGCCAACCAGATCGGCTACCCGGTGCTCTTGAAAGCGGCGGCCGGCGGTGGCGGCAAAGGCATGCGCACCGTGCCCAGCGCTGACGAGCTGCCCGGCGCGTTTCGCCTGGCCGCGAACGAGGCCCGAGCGGCGTTCGGCGACGATCGGCTGTACGTCGAGAAGCTGCTCGAGGGCGTGCGGCACGTCGAGATCCAGGTCCTGGCCGACCGGTACGGCAACGTCGTCCATCTGGGCGAGCGTGAGTGCTCGATCCAGCGTCGGCGCCAGAAGCTGATCGAGGAGGCGCCCTCGACCGCGGTCGACGCCGACTTGCGCCGGCGCATGGGCGAGGTCGCGGTGCAGACGGCACAGGTCGCCAACTACGAGAACGCCGGCACCGTCGAATTTCTACTCGACCGCGACAAGAACTTCTACTTCCTCGAAATGAACACGCGGCTGCAGGTCGAGCATCCAATCACCGAGGCGGTGACCGGCGTCGATCTGGTCGTGGAGCAGATGCGCGTTGCCAGCGGGCGGCGGCTGCGTTTGCGCCAGCGCGACATCTCCCTGAAAGGCGCGGCGATCGAGTGCCGCATCTCGGCCGAGGACCCCTACAACGACTTTCTTCCCTCCGTCGGGCGGATCAACAACGTCTACGAGCCGAGCGGACCAGGCGTCCGCGTAGACAGCGGCGTTTACGACGGGTTCGAAGTGTCGCTCTACTACGACCCGCTGGTCGCCAAGCTGATCGTGTCCGGCGAAACGCGGGCGCAAGCGATCCTCCGGATGCGCCGTGCGCTCAGCGAGTTCAAGCTGCTGGGCATTCGCACCAACATCCCGTTCCACCTGCGGCTGATGGAGTCGCCGACGTTCATCGCGGGGCGCTTCGACAACGCGTTCCTCGACACTTTCACCATGGCCGCCACGGACGAGACCGGCGAGCGCGCCCGTCTCGCCGCGATTGCCGCCGCGGCAGTGGCCTACCAGTTGAAGCAGGTGAAGTCGCGCGTCGACGATGGCGAGCGCCGCGACGCCGAGAGCGCGTGGAAGACCGCGGCGCGACGCGCGGCGTTACGACTGTAGAAGGCGTGAGGGAGTAGCTCCTTTGGCTCCTGTGTGAGGAGATGGTAGAACCAGCTTCCGTTCACGGGGCGCACCGCGCATAACCACCTCACCGCTGCCCCCTCTTCGCACTCGTTGCGCTTTCGCTACTGGCGATGGCAGGGTGCGCCACTCTTCGGCCCGACCAGTGCAGGCGCGGCCATCTCGATTCCGAGCACTGTCGCGGTCCGCGTTCTCAGGAAGGGGGTGCAGCGATGACCCTTGACGACGTGACCATTGGTGCTCGCTTACAGATTGCGCGAAAGGACATCGGGCTGACACAAGGCGAGGTTGGCAAACAGATGGAGCTGGCCACCTCGACGGTCTCGGAGATCGAGGCTGGCAAGCGGAGCGTCACGGGAGGCGAGCTGCACCAGTTCGCGCGGCTGTACCATCGCCCGCTTGCCTTCTTTTTCGAGCACGAGCCCGACGAGTCCCCTGGATTTGGATACCTGTTCCGCGAAGCCGATCTGTCGATTCTCGATCGCAGCTCGATCGTCCTCTTCCATCAGTTGGTGCGCGATTATACCCAGATTGAAGAGGTGGTCGAGGCAGCCCCGCTGCCGCTCCCTCCTGATTACTCGCGGTTCGGCTTCCGCACCGAGCAGGATGCCGAGACGCTGGCCGAGATGGAGCGCGGGCGGCTCGGACTTGGCGACGCTCCAGTGAAGGACCTGATGAATCTCCTGGACGCCATCGTCGGGATCAAGGCGTTCCTGGTCCCGGTCGACCACCAGAGCTGGTCCGGGATCGTGGCACGCGACAAGGGCGGGCGTCCGTGCGTCGCGGTCAACGCAAAGGAAGAGTCCTACCGGCGCAACTTCGCGCTCGCGCACGAATATGGCCACGTCTTGGCGCACCTCGCCAAAGAGGGTCTACCGGCGGCGCGAATCGACCGCGCGATCAACCTGGCCCAGCGGTCGGCCGACGAGAGCTTCGCGAACGCGTTCGCGTCGGCTTTCCTCATGCCACGGCCCGCGATCCTGGGACAGCTCGACCGCGTTCTCGGGGCGAATAGTGGCCAGTTCACCGATGCTGACCTTGCCCATCTGGCAATGCAGTTTGGCGTGAGCGGTCAAGCGTTGTCGGCTCGACTGGTCAGTCTCCGGAAGCTTCCGCGTCACGTCCACGACGAGTACTGGAACCGCCGTTCGTTCAGTGATCTGGCGAAGGCGCTCGGCTACGAGTTAGAGGACTGGTCTCTGAAGCCGACTCTGCCCGCGCGCTTCCGTTACCTCGCGCTGAAAGCCTTCGAGGAGTCGCGGATTTCGCTCACCAAGCTGGCTGAGCTGCTGCGCGTGAACTCCGACGAGTTGCGCAGACGTCTTCGGTCTGCAGGAGGCACCTGGGCCGAGGCCGGGACGACCGGGTAGGCCAGGCGGTGCAGAATCCATTGTCTCCCACTGTCACCAGCCCGGCTCAGCTCCCCCTCGTCTTGGACAGCACGGTCGTCTCCAATTTCCACCGGGCAGATGGACTGAGCCGCATTTTGGAGTTGTGGTCCGGTCGGTGGCTGGTCCCTCTGCAAGTCCGAGATGAGGCCGCGGCGTGGCCGACCGAAGGGAAGCGAGTCGTCAGCGCTCTGGAAGACCGGCGCGAGCGACGCGTTCTCGACTTCGCCGCACTCGATCCGCGCAACGAAGGTCTGACGTTCGCGCGACTGAGCCGGACGCTCGGGCAAGGCGAGTCCGCCACCATCGCCATCGCCTACCATCGTCGCTATGGAGTTGCACTCGACGACTACCCGGCAAGCGGGCGTGCCATCGGCTGGTCCC
>DATLRG010000803.1:0-2937 GCA_035534795.1 Chloroflexota bacterium | reverse complement strand
CTCACTCTTTGGGTAAGCACGGCAGTATTCGGCCGATGGGCCGAAGGTCCATCGGCCGGGCACCGGTCATCCCTGCCGCTTCAACGCCGAGAGCGTCGGCCGTCCGGCCGTGCTCCGGTCAGGGCAAGCTGACCCGCCGGCTGCGCGGCCTTCCCATTGGCCCTCTTCCGCGTCGGCTCTTCGCGCGCTAGCAGCGCGGGATCGAACGGGCCGAACTCGTTCGACGGCAGCACCAGCGCGCGCTCCGGGGCCAGGCGCTGCATGAAGTCCACCACGTGGCAGACGACGACCACGCTGCCGGTGAATCCTTTCAGCGCTTTCAGCAGCGCCTCCTGCGAGGCTGGGTCCAGATTGTTGGTCGGCTCGTCCAGCAGCAGCAGGTTGGCCTTTTCGAGGAAGAGCTTCGCCAGCGCCAGCCGGGTGCGCTCGCCGCCGGAAAGCGTCTCGATGCGCTGGTGGACCCGCGCACCGCCGAAGAGGAACGTGCCGAGGAACGACCGCACCTGACCATCGCTCAAAGGCACCGACGGGACCACGGAGAGCGCCGAGCGCCGCGCTTCCTCGAACACCGTCGCCGCTGAGTCCAGCGCCTCGTGCTCTTGCGCGTAATAGCCGATGCGGACGTTGTGGCCGGGCCGCACCCGGCCGTCGTCGGCGGCGAGGACGCCCGCGATGATGCGCAGCAGCGTGGTCTTGCCGGCGCCGTTGGGCCCGAGCAGTGCCAGCGTCTGACCGCGCTCCTGCGCGAACGTGACACCCGTCAGGACGATGTTCGCGCCATAGGCCTTCCAGAGGTCCGACACCTCCAGGACGACGCGCCCGGTCGGCGCCGCCTCGACCCCCTTGATCTTCAGCACGCGCGATTGGGCCTGGATCTCCGGCGCCGACTCCCGCAGTCGCGCGATGCGCCGTTCCATGTTCTTCGCCTGCGTCGCCCGCGTGGGCTTCGAGCGCCAGCGATCGACCGTCTCCTGAAGCTGCGCGACCTTGCGCCCCACCAGTGACGCCTGCTTCTCGGCCTGAGCCCGCCGCTCTTCCCGCTGGGCGACGTATTTGCTGTAGTTTCCCCGGTAGACGTCCAACTGTCCGGTCTGCTCGTCGATGCGCAGCACTCGACTGATCGCCCGGTCGAGCAGGAGCAGGTCGTGCGAGACCACCAGGACCGTCCCCGGAAACGCGACCAGGAAGTCCATCAGCCAGCCGGCCGCCGTCCGGTCGAGGTGGTTGGTCGGCTCGTCGAGGAGCAGCAGGTCCGGTCGGATGAACAGCAGCGCCGCCAGCGCCAGGCGCGTCTTCTGGCCGCCGCTCAGGACGGAGAACGGCTGGCCAAGCTGGACCCGGCTCAGCCCCAGGCCATCGAGCAGCCGCCGCGCGAGCGACTCCCCCTCGTACCCGCCCAGTCGCTCCCACTCGTGCTGGAGGTCACCGTAGCTGGCCAGCAATCGAGTTAATTCCGGGCTACCCTGGCGCGCCTGCCCCATCGCCCGGGCCGTCGTCTCCAGCTCGCGAGATAACCGGAGCAGCCCGCGCGCTTCGAGCAGGCACTCCAGCACCGTTTGATCGGGGTGATACGCCGCGCGCGGCTCCTGCGACAGGTAGCCGACGCTCGACGGCACCGAGACCTGCCCCTGATCGGAGAGAAGCTGACCGGCGAGAATCTTCAGCAGGCTGGACTTTCCGGCGCCGTTCACGCCGACCAGTCCGACCTTCTCGCCCGGCGCGATCTGAAATGAGATGTCGTCGAGGATGGCCCGATCGCCCAGGGTCAGGCCGACGTGTTCGACGGTAAGCATGGGCGCGTAGCACCTCCGGCGGGTCGGGGTCACGAGCGGTGTGACGCGTCCTCTCGTAGACACGAAGAGACCGCGGAGCACTTCTCGCGCCCGCGGTCCCTGAATTGGCAGTATCGACGTGTCGCGATTGGATCGATCAAACGCAAGCCACGACCAAGCACCGCCTCACTTCCTGGTGGCGGACGGTCGTTCTTGCGCCCCTGGTGCTGCCGGCTTCAGTCGGGGCGTGAGTCCGAAGCCGGCGAAACAGTGGTCCTGGCCGCACCAATCACGTTCATAACACCGGAAATTGTACTGGACGAATGACGGGTCGTCAACGCGCCGGCAGTCAGCCGATCGAGCACGGAGCGCGGCGACGATGGCGCGCAGCGGGTATAATTTCGATAATGAGCGAGAAGATACGCAGCGCAAGCATTCCCCGGGTCGGCATCCTCGGCGGCGGCCAGCTCGGGCGCATGACCGCCGAGGCGGCGCGCCAGCTCGACGTCGAGATCACCATTCTCGAACGCGAGGCGGGATCGCCGGCCGCCCAGATCGTCGGGCCAGCGCACGAGGTCGTGGGCGACTGGCGGGACGTCGCCGCGCGCGAGGCTTTGGCATCACGCGTCGACCTGATCACGCTGGAAAGCGAGTTCGTCGCCGCCGCTGCGCTCCAGTGGTTCGTCGATCGCGGGACGCCGGTCTTTCCGGGCCCGGCGACGCTCGGTATCATTCAAGACAAGCTGCTCCAGAAAGAGACGCTCGGCCGGGCCGGGCTGCCGGTGCCGCGCTTTCGCCCGGTGCGGAGCCCGGCCGAGCTCCTCGCCGGCGGCGAGGAGCTCGGCTGGCCATTGCTATTGAAGGCGCGACGGCTCGGCTACGACGGCCACGGAAACGTCACGGTCGCGGGGCCATCGGACGCTAACGCTGCGATCGCAGCGTTAGCCGGCCCGATCGACCGCCGCGGCGCCGGAGCGCTGGACCTGTACGCGGAAGAGTTCGTCCGGTTCGTCGGGGAGATCGCGGTGATGGTGGCGCGTGGCCGAGATGGGACCAGCGCGGTGTACCCGGTCGTCGAGACCGTCCAGCGCGATCACATCTGCCACGAGGTTGTCGCGCCGGCGCGGGTCTCCCTCGCCGTGGCCGAACGGGCGCGCGCGATCGC
>DATLRG010000802.1:0-2686 GCA_035534795.1 Chloroflexota bacterium | reverse complement strand
TTGTCGGAGCCCTGCGGCTCATCCGCGATGCGCTGTCCGAATTGGACGCCGCCGTCACCGAGCCGGCTCGGGCAAAGCGCTATGCCGTCCTCCTCGCCGACATCGGCAGGGAGCTCAACCCCCCGCGGCGCTCGCGGTCGTCTCCACGGGTCGTCAAACGCAAGATGTCCAAGTTCAAGCTCAAGCGGCCAGCCGTTCACGGACGCCAACTCAAAACCACTCCCTTCCTCGAAACCGTCAGACTCTGCTAAAGTGAACGGCATTGGCTTTAGACCCTCCGGAAGCGATCGCCGATCCCGCCCCGGGTGAGGATGTGCGGCGAGGGGGATCATGCGCGACGAGCGTGATTACACCACTGGTGGAACATTCCCCCTTCAAGCCCTCGATCGTCCGCGTCAGCCAGCCCAGCTCGACGTCGAGGTGGGCGAGGTCGTGCTGCAGAGCCAAGCGCACCGTCGATCCCGGCGCGTGGGCTTCGACGATTGACAGCAGCACCTCGCGCTGCGCGGCGACGCCGTCCCGTCGCCGCGCGAGCAGTCGCCGTCTCTCATCGGGTGGCAACCGATCCGAGAACAGCAAGGCCACGTTCCCCGCGTGAATCACGCGCTCCGCGTCGGCAAGCTGCTCGCGGAGAAGCGTCTCGAACCGCGCCTGACCGGCCGCCGTAAGGCGGTAGACCATTCGCTCGGGACGCCGTCCCTCTCGCTCGGTCGCCCGCTCGACCAACTGCCGGTGCAGGAGTTGCTCGAGCAGGCGATACGCGGTCGGGCGTTTGAGGTCCGAGACGAAGTTCAGCTCGTGTTCAAGAAACTCGTGCAGCTTGTAACCGTGCATCTCCTCCTGACCGAGTAGTCCCAGGAGCAGCACCTCGTTCGCGTCCATCGCCGCTCACACCCCCACGGTTTCGCGCGGTGAGAGTCGGGTCCGGCTGACGAATCCCGCCGCGAGGATGACCAGAATCGCGCCGACCACGTACGGCAGCGAGACCGCGGTGTCGAAGAGCCAGCCGGCGATCAATGGCCCGATCGCCGGCTGGCGCCGGCTTTCAAGGACCGCCGTGGCGGACGCTGGCCGCCGCGCCGCGCGACATCCTTCGACCCGCGTCTCCGGGAGATTGAACAACCCAAACAGGAAGTTCGCGGCGGCGATGGCGGAGGCGGCAAAGGCAGCGGTACTGAAGCCGAAGCCGCTCAGACCGGCACCAATCGCCGGACCGAAGACGAATCCCATTCCGATCGCGGCGCCGAGCATCCCCAGGTACTTTGTCCGTTCGCCCGGATCGGTCGCGTCGGCGATGTACGCTTGCGCGGTCGGAATACTGCCGCCGAAGGCGCCCGCGAGCACCCGACTCGCGAGGAGCACGGCCAGGCTGCCGGCGAGGCCGGTCAGCGCGAGCGACACCGCCGATCCGACCAGGCTGGCGAGAAGCACCGGGCGGCGGCCGATTCGGTCGCTGAGCCGCCCCAGGAAGAACGCAGAGATGAGCTGTGCTCCCGAGTACGCGGTGAGCACCGCACCAACCCGGAACCCCTCCGCGCCGAACCGCTCGGCGTAGAACGGCAAAATCGGCAAGATGATGCCAAATCCCAGTAGGTCCACAAACACGGTCGAGTAGACGACGACCAGAGACGAGCGACGCACGTAAAATCCTCACTGATGAATAGTCCGATATGACTATATCGTTCTTGATGAGCTCTGTCAATCGTTTCCTTTACCCGGTGCAGAGCCGTGAGGAAGTCGCGCCGAGGAATCTGCGAACAGGCGCGATAGACGTCGCCCTGGACCTCTCGCTTCGGCAACTCGAACGGGACCAGCCCCTCGCCTGCCAAGGACCTATCGCTCCCTTCTGTGAGGGTGGTTGGTTGATCGCGGGCTCGATTGCACGGCACGGTCATCGCCCCGGGCAGACACAGGGGGTCTGCCCCTACGACCACCGGCCATTCTGCCAATCTCGACAAAGTACCGAATGGTTATGCGACTGCCATTGGCGACCACGAGCGCCGCGACCCGGCTGCCGAAACGCGGGACCCTACGCGATGTGGCTCCCGTTGGGCTGAACGAAGTCGTGCCGATTCGCGATCGCGACAGGAGCAACCCTGAACCCTCTCTGGCGCAGCATCTGCGTCATCTTTAGGGGAATGACGTCGAGCGGGTGGATCCGGGCCACGCGCCACGTCCAACGAAGGTCGTTCCAGGGGTAAGCAATGTTTGAGCGGATTCTCGTGGCGATCGACGGGAGCGACACGTCGATCCAGGCGCTCCTTGAGGCCGTGAAGCTGGCAAAGGATCAGCACGCCCGGGTTCGAGTGGTTCACGTGGTGACCCTGGGACCACTCTATCCGGCGGTGTCGAGCGGCGCGCACGTGCTCGCTCTCCGCCACGCTCTGATTCAAAGTGGACAGGACATCCTCGACGAGGCGGCTGCGCTCGCCCGCCAGGAGGGAATCGCGGTGGAGACGGTACTCCGCACGACCGCGCGACAACGCATCAGTCGCAAGATCGTCGACGAGGCGAAGCAGTGGCAGGCCGATCTGATCACCATGGGGACCCACGGCCGCCACGGTGTGGAGCGCCTGTTCCTCGGCAGCGTTGCCGAGGGCGTTGCCCGCACCGCCTCCGTCCCGGTCCTGCTCGTGCGGGGATCATCCTGAGTGCATCGAGCCAAAAACGTGTCACGGTCGGCCAC
>DATLRG010000801.1:0-4224 GCA_035534795.1 Chloroflexota bacterium | reverse complement strand
CTCGCGAAGATCGCCGAGATGTCGGAACCGGATCGCGCCATGGCCGAGCGGCTCCATGCCATCATCAAAGCCAGCGCGCCAGACCTCTCGCCGCGAACCTGGTACGGGATGCCCGCGTACGCCAAGGACGGCAATGTCGTCTGCTTTTTCCAAAGCGCGCAGAAGTTCAACTCGAGGTACGCGACGCTCGGCTTCAGCGACAAGGCGAACCTCGACGAAGGCGCCATGTGGCCGACCGCCTTCGCGCTGAAGGAGTTGACCGCCGCCGACGAGGCAAGGATCGGCGCGCTCGTGAAGAAAGCGGTCAGCTGAGGTCTGAGCTCGCCACTGCGCCCCGCCCTGGCTATCACGAGCGTCGGCTCGAGATCGTCGCTCTTCCTGCCAGCCGGGCCAATCGTTCGGAAGGCCGAATAACTCCCTGGGGCTCCTGCCGGGTTGTTCCTGCACGGTGCCTGGTCCGGGACCATCTGGTCAATGACCCACAGGTCAGGGCTGAGCGGATGATCGGCCTACGGGTTGTGCCAGAGCTTCGGCTTTGCCGAGGCAACCTTGTGAGCGTAGAGATGTGGCACGAACAGCGCAGCGCTCACCCGCTGGTGCTGCGGTCCGCTCGTACCGGCCCAGAACCCGTTGGGGAACCGAGTCGTCGTCAGGTCGGGATTCGTTGAGTACCAGACGACGGCCTCGGACTCGAAAAGCGCGCTGGCGATCGACTCATCTTCCACCCAAAAGTCGAAGGCGCCCAAAGCGATGACGTACGGGACTGACGGACGCCCGTACTTGCTTGCTTTTTTCTTCAAGGCGTCGATCAGCGGCCCTCGCGTATCCAGCGGCTCAAACGCAGGGCGAGTGCTATCTGTGAACGTCCCCACGATGCGATGCCCCGGTTTGCCGCGTGCCTCAATCTGCTTCAGGATCGGTGTGAAAGTCAGCGTCCAGCTGCCGCGCTCCCAGGAGAGTCGAGGGAGCCCGAGCAGCTCGCGCAGCCGGTCGAACAAGCCAAACTGCACCGCGTCGTGCACGCCAGCGTACGGTTTCAGCAGGTTGAAGATGCGTGTCGCGTCGTGGTGATGGACCCATCCCAAGGGAGTGCTGTGGAAGCGCGAATCACGCAGGGTCACACGGGCGCCGTGCCGAAGCAGCAGCTCGATCAGCGGAAGGCGGCGCTCGTCGTCAACGTGCGGAGTGTTCCCGGCCCCCATCGAGACGCCACTCGTCAGCCCGTGTAGGACCGTGCCGCCGAGCCGATTGACGCCGGGCACCTCCTGGTTCACGTCGGCGCCCAGCTCCAGCAGAAACTCGGCGGTCTCGCGCCGCGCGTTGAGACAGGCCAAGTGCAGCGCCTGGCACAAGATGTTTGCACGGGTTCGCTCGCAGCGGAACCAGTTTTCGTAGGAGTCATCCAGGCGTCCGGCGTCCGGCGTCAAGCTCCCGTCGGGATTCACGAAGCTCTTGACCACATTCAGCTTGCCGAGGCCGGCGGCGAAGCGCCGGTCGAGTCGGGCGCCGAAGCGGTTCAGCAGATCGGCGCCGGCAAACTCGTGCCTCAAGCGCGCCACCCGCTCGTCCACTTTCTGCAGGCCATCGACGTGGGCCTTCAGCTTCGGCCAGCTCGGTAAGCCGTATTCACGGGCACCGATGTGCTGCGCGTCGTTCAGCGAAAGTTTGGAGTCGCATCCCGCTGATGCGGGATGGCGTGCGAGGCGTGGATGGTGCTCCTGAAACCGGGCAATCGCATTGGGATCGCCCGCTTGTTGCTGCTTCAACAAGTGTTTCACCTGGTATCGGAGCTGGACCAGGCTCGGGTGAGGGGGAAGCGATCGGGCATCGGACGAACTCCTTTCATCTTGCCCGGGGTCCGCTTCTCAGGCTGAAAGAAAGTTCGTTACGATCGCGCACTGGTCGGCGAGTGGATTCGGTCCTTCCCGCGGACGGGCAGCGTCTCGCAACACTGCCCTTATCATGGCTCCTCCGACGGCGAGACGCGACGTTCAAAAGTTGCGTGTTTCGCCGAGAGCCATTGACACGTCGGACCTGCTCGTTGCCTCCGACCTGGGTTCACTTCCAGATCCGTTTCCAATAGACAACCGGCGAGCTCGACTGGTAGATCCAGCCAATAAGGGGTGCGCTCAGGGTCACGGCCACCGCCGCCGCCCAACGGCGTGGGTTTCGGACCAGTATTGTCCCGCTCACGGCAAGCCCGAGGATTAAGCCCTTCACGATACCCGTCTGACCCGGCAGCCAATAGTGGAACACCGCCAAAACGGCGCTCGCCACCAGGGCAAAACGCCAGACGGCGGCTCGGAGGGATGCGGGGAGAAACCGTAACGGTGCGAGAAACACCGGCAACTGTACCACGGTCAGCGCTCCCACCCGCAGGCGCTCCGGTAGCCGGTACGTGCGGTCGAGACTACGCATGGCCGGGGTGACCTCCGGCTCCCGGAGAAACGCGGGGAGATCGCGTGCTTCGATTGGTCCGGTGACGACGTCCCAGCCGGTGATCTGCGCGAGGCGTGCCCGGATTCGGCCGCCCAAACGGGGAATAACGACCCGTTTCGGCGTCACCCGTTGATCGAGCCCGTAGAGACGCATTAGCGCCGCGGCTTTCTCGGCCGTAAAGAGACCCGCATCACTCGCACACCAGACGTTCCAGCCACTCGTATCTTCGACGATTATGAATCCACTCAATCCGTCGAGTGCGTGGCACACGGCGTCGACCGTGGCCAGGAAGTTACTGGTGAGAACGACCGGCGCCTCGCGATCGGGCGCGCCAAGCTGGTAAACGCCGGCGCGGACCGGTATAGGCAGGGCGAACCACGCGGACAGGCTCAGGACAGCGCGAGCGATGCCGCGGGGCAAGACGACCGCGAGCGGCACGATGTCGCGCCGAAGGTCAGGCAGCGTGGCCGGACGCTCGGCCACGACGACGGCCAAGGCGCCCTCCTGGAAGCAATCCTCTCGGTGAACGACGAGCCCGGCCTCTTCCAGCAGGGCCCGCCACGGATGGCGGTGCGTGGGCGCAAGCTCCTGGAGGAGAGCGAACGCGATCACCCCAAAGAGCAGGCGCTGCAGTTCTCCGAAGAGCCAGAACAGCGGATTGCGCGGGGGGACCTCGTCGGCGATGATCACCCGACCACCGGGGCGCACCACCTCGGCCATGGCCCGTACGGTGAGCAGCGCCTCGTCGCGAGAAAGCTCGCTCAGCGCGAAGGTCGCGGTCGCAACGTCGAAGCGCTCCCTGGTCACCGGCAAGATCGGCGCCTGGCCAACGCGAAAGTCCACCGTGACTCCGGCGCGTGCGGCTTTCTCGTGGGCAAGTTCGAGCATGCGTCGGGAGCGATCGACGCCCACCACCGAGGTGCCCTGGCGCGCGGCCGCGATCGCGAGCGTGCCGGTGCCGCAGCCAACGTCGAGGACGGTCTCGCCGGGCCGGACATACCGGAGTACCGCTCGCCGCACGATCGTCGCGCGACCGAAGGTGATGAGGTGGATCCACCAATCGTAGAACCGCGTGAACCGTTCGACGCGGTCCGCGAGCACCATGGCCACGAGCGACATTGTGCTTTCCCCCTTTCACCGGGCGCATCTCCCCGCCAAACACTCCGGATTATACAGTTGAGGAGTGCGCCGCGCAGCTTCGGGAGAAGTCGTGCGGTCGTGGAGCTGGTCGAGTCTTACGCCGAATCGATGGCGACGATGATTGGTCCTACAACGACCCGGTCGAGGTTGTCCGGGCAGATAGCTCTGTCGGATTATGCGTGACATCACGGAAGGCGCCTGAAGGATCGGCACCCGTGCATTGATAAAACGCTGACACAATCTTGGGTCAGTCGCTGGCAAATCCGAGAGAGGGATGATGGGGAGTCAACCACCAAGAACGGCATTCAACCACTTCACCCAGGAGGGCCCGGAGCCATTAGCCCCATGCCGTCGAATCGTGGCGAGGAGGGTGATCGTATCATCGACGAAAACGTCGTTGAGGAGAGCCAATCCATCTGGCCCAAGGCGAAAAGCGCGATGACCATGGCGAGACCGACGAGAGCGTTCTCACCGGTGGCTAGACGTACCTGATCGACGTACAGCGATTGATCTGCCCTGCCCCTTCCATCGAGAGATCGCTGCCACACAACACGCTCCATCTCGCCCGTCAACTCGAAGGCTCGCGCGTATGCAGCCCCTTTGGCGAAGGGCGCTGGGCTCGATGAAGTGGAGGCCGGCTGTGAA
>DATLRG010000800.1:0-8136 GCA_035534795.1 Chloroflexota bacterium | reverse complement strand
AGGACATTTACCGCGAAATTCTGGTCAGCGTCGGAAGTGCCCCCACGTTGGAGGCATTTCTTCACGGGCTGGATCTTCGCTCAAAAGAGCCGCCTGCCGATCCGTCTTCCATCACCCTCATGACAATAGCAGCGTCGAAGGGAAAGGAGTTCGACCACGTCTACGTAATGGGACTTGTGGAAGATCAGCTTCCCTCCTTTCAGAGCAAGAAGGCCGGTGACCAGAGTCCTGAAATGGAAGAGGAGCGGCGTAACTGCTTCGTTGCGATTACGCGCGCGAAGGAAACGCTGACGTTAACATACGCTCAGCGATATTTTGGATGGCCGAAGCAACCGTCCCGCTTCCTGACCGAGATGGGATTGATCCCTCAATGAAGCCAAAGCACAGCTCTGATCAGTCAGGACTCAGTGGAAATTTCGTCCGGGCTGCTGAAATGCAACGGTTCGGCCAAACGAACATCTCCGCTGACGACCTCCTCGGTCGATGACGCCCAACCGGGTCTCCGATGTGTGGGCCTGGCACGTTGGTCTCGGAGCGGCCTGCCGAATCTTGGATGTCCAGGAGCTCTGGGACCAAGTCGTCTACCGGATCTGGTTATCTGATCGTGATCTCGTCCTCCGTGCCCGATCGGATGATCTCATCTCGCTTGGCGAAAACCGCTCTGATCCGGTCAGCGAGATCCTCTACCGCGCGAGCGCCGCTCGCATCGCCGACGCCATGGCCCGCGACGCTCTGCTCGCGCCACTCGGAGCGTCAGTCATTCCGCTGCCGCACCAGATCCGCGCGCTTGCCCGGGCGACCGCCTCGCACCGGGTCCGCTACCTCCTTGCCGACGAAGTCGGATTGGGCAAAACGATCGAGGCCGGACTCATCCTGCGCGAGCTGAAGCTGCGTGGTCTGGTTCGCCGCGCGCTCGTCGTCGCGCCCAAGGGGCTCGTGAGCCAGTGGGTCGCCGAGCTACGCACCCACTTCAACGAAGTTTTCCATCCCATCGCTACCAGCGATCTCAAAGCGCTGCGCGGTTTGTCCGTCGAGATGGTCCCAACGGTGAAGGATCAGCCGAATGGCGCCCGCACCGCATCGCTTTCGCCCTGGCGGTTGTTCGATCAGGTCGTCTGCTCTTTGGATGCAGTCAAGCCGATCGACTCGCGGCGCGGCTGGTCACGGGACGAGATCGCCCGCTCCAACCGGGAACGGTTCGAAGACCTCATCGCCGCCAACTGGGACCTGATCATCGTCGACGAAGCGCACCGCCTGGCCGGCAGCACTGATCAAGTCGCCCGCTATCGCCTGGGGCAAGGCCTCGCCTCGGGCGCTCCCTACCTTCTCCTGCTGTCGGCCACACCGCATCAGGGGAAGACGGACGGGTTTCACCGGCTGATGTCGCTGCTCGATCCCGACGACTTCCCGGATCCAGCCAGCCTCACCCGCGAGCGGATCCAACCGTACGTCATTCGAACCGAGAAGCGCCAGGCGATCGACGCGCGCGGCCAACCGCTGTTCCAACCGCGACAGACCCACCTCACACCGGCCTTTTGGTCCGCACGTCACCAGCCTCAGCGGCTCCTTTACGAGCTGGTCAGCGATTACGTCCGCGAGGGGTACGGCCAGGCGCTCCAAGAGAGGCGCAACTACGTCGGCTTTCTCCTCCTCCTGATGCAGCGGCTGGTCACCTCGTCCACCCGGGCGATTCGGGTCGCATTGGAACGACGTCTCGACGTTTTGCAGGGACCCGACGAGCCAACGGGCGACGGCCTCACGCTCTCCGATGGCGAGTGGCAGGACCTGGACGGCCAGGAGCAGATCGACGCACTGCTCGGCGCGCGCCTCGCTGCCCTTCAGAATGAGCGCAGCGAAGTGACCCATCTGCTCGAGACGGCCCGTTCGGCCGAAGCTAGCGGTCCGGATGCCAAGGCCGAGGCCCTGCTTGAATGGATCACTCAGCTCCAGCGCCAGGAAGTCGATCCGGATCTCAAGGTGCTGATCTTTACCGAGTTCGTCCCGACCCAGGAGATGCTCCGCGCGTTCTTGACTGACCGTAGCTTTTCAGTCGTCTGTCTCAACGGGACGATGGATGTTCCCGAGCGCCACCACGTCCAGGACGACTTTGCCCGCGACGACCAGATTCTCATCTCGACCGACGCGGGCGGCGAAGGCCTGAACCTCCAGTTCTGTCACGTCGTCGTCAATTACGACATACCCTGGAATCCGATGCGCCTGGAGCAGCGGATCGGCCGGGTCGATCGCATCGGCCAGACCAAACCGGTCCTCGCGATCAATCTGGTTCTCGGCGATACCGTCGAGCACCGCGTCCAGGAAGTCCTCTCCGAGAAGCTGGCGGTTATCAAACGCGAGTTTGGGGTCGACAAAACCGGCGACGTCCTCGACTCGGCCGAGGCCGGCGAGATCTTCGAGCGCCTCTACCGCGAGGGCATTCTCCAACCAGACGGTCTTGACCGGGCGGCCGATCTGGTCGCGAGCGAGGTACGCGCTCAGGCGCTAGCAGCTGAAGAGGCTAGCGCCCTCCTGCGCGAATCAGGCGATCTGGATCCGGCGGAGGCACGTCGCGTTCTCGAGCACCCGCTGCCCCGTTGGGTCGAGCGCATGACTGTGAGCTATCTGAAAGCCCACGCCGGCAAGGTGGAGCACCAGGGCGATCTCTGGCACCTCGTCTGGCCGAACGGCTCCGAGCTGCGGGGCGTCGCGTTCACCGCGCGCGACGCCGAGGCGAGTCCTGGCGCTCGCCAGCTCACGCTCGATGACGAGCGTGTCCGGACGCTCGCGACCAGACTGCCTCGGGCAGTGTCAGGTCAGCCGATTGCGCGCATCATCCTCCCTGGGCTCCCGTCAGCGGTGACCGGTGCCTGGTCGCTCTGGCGTGTCGTCCTCCATACGCCCACGAACGACCAGGAGCGGATCATGCCGCTCTACCTCCACGCCGACGGGCGCGTCTTCGCGCCAACCGCCGAGCGGGTCTGGGATGCCCTGCTCGTGGAAACCCCGGCGTCCGTCGGCTATCTGACCGACTCGGAGGCCGAGCGCGTGTTCGGCCTTCTCCAAGCCGCTGCCGAAGAGCGCGGTCGAGCCATCTACGAGGAGCTGCTGCAGCGACACCAGTCGTGGCTAACCCGCGAGGTTGCGAAGGGAGAATACGCCTTTGCCGCCCGCCGACGGGTCATCGAGCGCGTTGGCTTAACCGCGGTCCGCGGCCACCGTCTCACCGCGCTGGGGCAGGAGCGACAAGCCTGGCGAGCGCAACTCGATCGGCAAGCCACCGTCAGTCCCGAGCTCGTCCTGCTGCTTTTGGTGTCGGTCATGGGGAGCGAGACGCATGGCTAATTGGCGCGACGAGATCTTGACGCACTTTACGCCGGGAGCCAGCCGCGTCACTGTCGTGGCCGATCCGGATAACTTACTCCTCGACGAGCAGGTCCTCCAGGCGACAGGCGAGCGTGGGTTCGAAGTCATCTCGTTCGAGGATCCGGTGGCGTTCCGCTACGACTACGAGTCACGTTATCGCGCGCGCTGGGACCGCGGCGACGCGACCGACCTCGACCTGGTCGCGCGGGCCACGTCGTCCAATCTCAACATCTTTCCCTACGACGTGCTGCAGGCCGGACGGACGCTTCGATTCGGTCTGACGGCTTTCTTTCCAAATCTCAGCTACCCGGTGATTGCGACGCTCGACCGCGGCGATCTTGACGCGCTGTACCAGGCGCGAGCTACCATTGGGCCAATCCAATTGGGCGATAACGCCACGAGAGATTTTGTCCTCCGGCACGTCTACCGGGTGGACACAAGTCTCATCCGCGACAGTTCGGATCTCCTGACGCTTCTCCTTCGGCAGCACGCCCAAGGGCGAGGCGTCCCTCTCGGGTTCGCCGAACGCCTCGTCTACCTGCTGCGGCGGGAATCCGACTTCAGGGACTGGCCGCTCGAGGACATCGTTCTGGGTCGCGACGCGTTCCTCGCTTTTCTGCAGGAGCGCTGGCCGATCTACTTGGAGCGTCTGGCAAAGGGGACACCAAACGCGATTGGCGAGCCCGCACCGTCCTATGCGCTCACCTACCCTGGCCCGGCAGCCCTACCTTTCGACGACGCGACCGTCCGACCGTTGGTGGGCAGCCTATTTTTGGATGGCCTGCTGAGGCCCGTCGAAACCAACGACGCGCAGCCGGTTCCAGCCTGGGCCTTGCTGGGCATTCGTCGCGATCCGGAAGGTGATCGCCGCCGGCGTCTGCGCGGGCTGGTGGACGCCCTCGAGAACTCGGTGCCATCGTCGGACACGCGTTACCCGGATTGGCTCGCCTTCGCTTGGCGCTGGGCCGAGACCACCACTTTGTATGACCCGAGCGGCATCCCGATAGAGCCGGATCTGGTCTCCCGCTTTGGCCAGCTCCGGGACCGAGTCGACGACGCATTCCTCGCCTGGGCCAGGAACCGCTACGGTGGACTCTACAACCAGCCGGCCATTCCAGTGATGGTCCACCACATCCCCCGCGCCCTCGCGAGCTTTCGCTCCGAAAATAGTGGGGCGAAGGCCGCGCTGGTTGTGCTCGATGGCCTCGCGCTGGACCAATGGATCGTCTTGCGCGACGTGGTCCTGGGCCAGCGCGGGGATTTTCGCTTTGACGAGGGCGCAGTCTTCGCCTGGATTCCCTCGATTACCCCGGTATCACGCCAGGCTATTTTCGCGGGCAAGACCCCGGCCCAGTTCGCGGGGAGCATCGAAACCACCTCGCGTGAGCCGGTTCTCTGGACCCAGTTCTGGTCCGATCAGGGGCTTTCGCAATCGGCAATCGGTTACGCGTTGCTCCCTCCGGTCGACGCCCACGCCCTGGCCGCACTCGACAGCCTTCTCTCCCGACCGCGGCTTCAGGTGGCGGGAGTCGTCGTGGGTCTGGTGGACCAGATGGCGCACGGGACGCCCCTTGGTACTGCTGGCGTTTACCAGCAAGTTCGCCTCTGGGCACGGAGCGGCTTTCTGGCAGCGCTTTTTCATCGACTACTGGACCAGAAATTTAGCGTATTTCTTACCTCAGATCACGGTAATCTTGAAGCAACCGGGATTGGGCGCCCGAGCGAGGGAGTCATCGCCGATACCCGAGGAGAGCGCGTCAGAGTGTTCCCGACGATCAGCTTGCGGAAACACGTGCAGAGTCGTTTCCCCGCGGCGACCGAATGGCCGCCCCTGGGCCTCCCGGACAGCT
Source organism: Chloroflexota bacterium (assembly GCA_035534795.1). GTDB lineage: Bacteria > Chloroflexota > UBA6077 > FW602-bin22 > CADDYW01 > JAJPKB01. The sequence continues at coordinate 2,926 of DATLRG010000800.1, read as the reverse complement.
ACCTGCCTCTGCTCGCGTCGCGCCGGTCGGCCTTCGTCCCATCCGGCGACATCACCGTCGCACACGGAGGCGCCAGCGTCGACGAGGTCGTCGTGCCGTTCGTGCAGGTCAAGCGAGGCAAGACATGAATACTGCAAAACGCACGGGACAGCCCACGATTGGCTTCGATCGGCGGATCCGACTAACCTGGCTCGGGGCGACCGCGGCTGAATCCGCTCAGGGACTCAGCCCTGGCGCTATCCGCGACAAGCTAGAATCCGTGCTCGCCGACGAGGTCGTGGGGAGCGGTGTTCACAATGCTCGGGGCAAGACCAAGACGATCCTGCTGCACGTCTGGGTCCTGGTCCCCGAACACCTGGAACAGTTTCGCGATGACGCCCTCCACCTCTTCCTCGGCCTGGACCGGGCGCAGCAGAAAGCGCTGCACTGGGGCATGTTGCTGGCGACCTATCCCTTCTTCCGGGACGTAGCGACGCTCGTTGGACGACTGATCGAGCTACAAGGAACGGTGGCGCTCAGTCAACTGCAGCGCCGCGTCGCCGAAGTCTGGGGAGAGCGCACGACCATCCAGCGTGCCGTACCGCCCGTCTTGAAGAGCATGGCGGACTGGGGTGTGCTTGAAGAAACCGCGCGTGCCCACGTCTATCGGTCTGCACCTCGGATCGGCCAGGTGAGCCCAGCGATCCGAGAGTGGCTGGTCGAGGCGCTGTACCTTGCACGGGGCGACCGCGTCGCACCGTTTCAGGACCTCGTCCACCACCCGGCGCTCTTCCCATTCGATCTAGCGATATCGCCAGCGTCCCTGTACCGTCATCCCCGGCTGGAGGTCGTTCGCCTGGGTCTGGATCAGGACGTCGTGACGCGCCGGGAGCTACAACGGCACGACGAGCCGGTGGGATAGGGCAAAGTCTGGCTAAAGTCACGCCCGGCTGGACAGCGCAGGGTTTGCACTGCAAACCCCCGGTTTTCACCGTGGCTTCACTGGTAGTACTTTAGACCTACCCCCAAGACGCCCCCCAACCGGTTGACCCCGTCACGCCTCGGGCCGTAGAGTTAGTCGTGGCTGGCACTCTGCCGACCAATTCTTCGGACAAGAGGCTGGGGATGGGGCGATTGTCGTCGACGTTGCGGTCATTCACTTTCCGATTGATCTTCGGGCTCGCGTGCTGCGCTGGCCTCTGGCCGGCAGTGCCGGCAGCCGCGGCCGGTCAGGCGCCGGTGCTGGCGATGTACTACGCCTGGTACGACAACAACACCTGGGGCAGCGGTAAGCTGTCGGATCAGCCGGTCGCGCCGTACGTCTCGGCCGACCGCGCCACGATCGAACGCCAGGTCGCCCAGGCCCAGAGCGCCGGGATCGACGGCTTCGAGCTCGACTGGTGGGGACCGGGCAACCCCACCGACACGAACTTGCAGACGCTGCTGTCGGTCGCGGGAGAGCACGGCTTCAAGGTGACGGCCGACGTCGACATGAACTCGCCCTTCATGCACAACCCTGGGGACGTGACCAACGACCTGAACTACCTCAAACGGTACTTCAACAACCCGTCGTGGTTCCAGTTCGACGGCAAGCCGCTCGTCGTCTTCTACGGGACGCGTCAGTACGACGTCGGGACCTGGGGCGCCATTCGCAACCAGGCGGACCCGAATCATCAGGCGGACTGGATGGCCGAGGGCGACATTTTCTCCTACCTGAACGTCTTCGACGGCATTCACCCGTACTCGATCGCCTGGTCGCCGGACCCCGCCAGCCAGCTCGCCAGCTACGCGAGTCGGACACGCGCCTATCCGGGCAAGCTCTGGATGGCGACGGTCATGCCGGGCTACGACGACACCCACCTCGGCCGGACCAATGGATTCGCGGTCAATCGGCAGGGCGGCGCCTACTACACGCGAGTCTGGCAGGGCGCCATCGCGACGAAGCCCGATCTCATCTCGATCACCTCCTGGAACGAGTGGATGGAAGGCACGCAGATCGAGCCGAGCCGCAGCTACGGCAACCTGGATCTGCAGATCACCAAACAGATGAGCGATCAGTACAAGGCGGTGCCGACGTCCTCCACGTCGGGCAACACCCAGTCGGCGAACGGCGCCTTTTACACCCAGGCCGGGCAGGGCCAGGGCGGCTACTGGATCACCGACGCCGACGCCATCCGGCTCTACGACACCTTCCAGGGACTCGGCGGCGTCGACGCGCTGGGCTACCCGAACTCGCAGCGGTTCCAGCAGGGCGGCTTCACCTACCAGGCAACCCAGGGCGCGGTGCTGCAGTGGCGGCCGGAGTACGGGCGCGCCCTCCTCGCCAATACCTTCGAGTGGTTCACCACCGCGGGCAAGGATGATTACCTGCTCGCCGTCGACGGCATTCCGAAGCCGATTCAAGATGACGGCTCGCACGGCAACTGGCAGTTGGCGAAGCAGACCCGACTGAGCTGGCTGACCGACGACCCCATTCGCGCCAAGTTTCTCTCGGCGGGCTCGGTGGACCAGGCCATCGCGCTCTATGGCCTGCCGATGTCGTACCCCGAGCGGCACGGTCCGTTCATCACCCAGCGCTTCCAGCGGATCGCCTTTCAGCACTGGGTCGACAGCGTGCCAGGCATGCCGCCCCCGGGCAGCGTCGTCCGCGTGCTCGGCGGCGACATCCTCAAGCAGGTCGGGATGATCCCCGGCAGCGCGGCGCAGCCGACCGCGCGGTAACCCATGATCCAGGGGGTCTTCGGGAATGGCCAGGTGAAAGTGGCCCTACGGGCCAGTTTTCACCTGGCCATTCCCGAAGACCCCCGCCGAGATGACCGTAGTACTCGGCCGGGCCTGGCTACGATGTTGCACTACTCACCAGAGACGCGTTGTAGATCCCGGATCGACGTGACGTCTCGGTCGAGCAGCGTGCATCAACCGGTCAGGTGGTCGGGAGTGGGCTGAC
>DATLRG010000799.1:0-4941 GCA_035534795.1 Chloroflexota bacterium | reverse complement strand
CCCTCGACCAATGACCACCACGCTCCGTTCGTCATCGGACTGACCGGCAACATCGGCTGCGGGAAGAGCACTGTCGCCGGTCTGTTGGGTGATCTCGGGGCCGGGGTCATCGACGCCGACCAGGTGGCGCACGCGGTGATGGCGCCGCCCGGCCCCGTCTACGACTCCCTCGTGCGGGAGTTCGGGACCGGCATCGTCACCCCGGACGGAGCGATCGATCGCCACGCGCTAGGACAGATCGTCTTCGCCGATCCCGCCGCGCTGCGCCGACTGGACGCGCTGGTCCACCCCGCGACGAGCGCGGCGATCCGCGAGATGATCGCGACGTCGTCGGCGCCGGTCGTGGTCGTCGAGGCGATCAAGCTCATCGAAGCCGGCACGCACCGGCTCTGCGACTCGGTCTGGGTCGTCCGGTGTACGCGCGAGCAGCAGGTCCAGCGCCTGACGACTCGGCGCGGGCTGAGCCGGGCCGAGGCCGAGCGCCGCATCGACGCGCAACCACCCATCGACGATAAGCTGCGTTACGCTACCGTTGTGATCGACAACAGCGGCACGGTCGAGGAGACGCGCCAGGAAGTCGTCGCGGCATGGCACCGGTTGGGCCTGTGAGACGGAGCATTAGCGGGCAGAGTCAATGAAGACTGACACGTCCGGCATCGACACCCGGCAGTTCATCCGGCAGATCAATGCCGACTACGCCCTGACCGTGACGTCGCTGACGTTCCTGCCGATGGGGGAGGACGCCTACGCCTACATCTCGGAAGGAGGAGATGGTCGGCACTTTTTCGTGAAGGCGCAGGCAGTCGGCAGTCCGACGACGCTGGAAACCGCTCTGGAACTGACGAGCGATTTACGGACCCGGGGCGGGCTGTGGTGGGTGGTGGCGCCGCTCGAGAATCAGCGCGGGCGGTTCACCTTTTCCTACCTCGGGTATACGGTGGCCGTGTTCCCGTACCTGGAGTGTACGCGGGCGTACGAGGCCGGATTGTCCGAGGAACAGTGGATCCAGACCGCGTGGCTGCTCGCGGCCCTGCACCGGTCTCGTTCGCGACTGACGGTCCCGCCGCACTGGCGCGAGACCTTCGACAACCCATTTCGCGCGCCGATTCTCCGCGCGTTATGGTCGGCAGAAGAAGCGCCGTCGAGCGGGAACTCGTACCGCGATCGCGCGCGGCAGCTGCTGCTGGCAGAGCGGACGGACGTCGTCGCCGCGCTCGACGAGCTGGAACGATTGACGGGAGAAGCACGGCGACTGGACCTGGAATCGGTCATCACGCACGGAGACCCGAACCTGGCCAACATTCTGATCGACCAGCGCGGCCGGTTGCACGTGATCGACTGGGGTGAGATTGCGCTGGGTCCACCGGCGCGCGATCTGAGCTTCTTCACCGGCGCTCGGTTCGAGGCGTTCCTGCGTCATTATCTCGCCGCGGGTGGTAGTCCCCGGCTGCACCCGACGAGTTTCGCCTTCTACCAACTCCGCTGGGTCCTTCAAGAAATTGCGGACTATTCCACGCGCATCCTGTTTCAGAACACGGACCCGCTGGAGGATGAGCACGCCTGGACCGAGCTGACCGACTATCTGCCGATTCGGCACCAGCACCTCCGAGCCAACTTTGACGAGATCGCCCAGGTACTGGGGCGGGTCCGGGGCGATACGGACGTCAGTTGAACAGACGCGGTATCTGGTGAAGGGTCAGGGGAGCACATTGGAATTGGTTAGTGGAAAGTTGGCCCAACGGGCTAACTTTCCACTAACCAATTCCAATGTGCTCCCCTGGGAAATCACTACGAGAACGATCGACGACGGCCCACCGTGGCCTGCACGTCAGCACGCTTTCTGGTTGCGAGCCAGCTCGATTCCACGGTAGCGGCCGCGCAGCTCGTTGAGCCGGATCGCGAAGAGGCCCCGCAGGCCGCGCCAGGACTCGCGCAGCGGGTCCACGCGACGCGTCCCGACGTACTGCCAGCGGACCGGGACTTCGGCGACACGGCAACCCATACGCCGCGCCAGGTAGAGCAGCTCGACGTCAAACGCGGCCGTCACCGTCGCGCCGCGCGCCTGCACCGTGTCGCCACGAAAGACCCGCAGCGCCGAGCAGAGAACGTTGGCGACGCTGCGGCGAAAACACTTGAAGCCGCACTGGGTGTCGGCCACGTTTCCCACGTCGACGACGAGCCGGCGCAACTGGATGAAGCCCAGCGCCATGATCTTTCGGACGAGCGGCGCGCCAGCCCGGTGCTCGGCACGCGAGCCGACGACGACGTCGTAGCCGTCGAGCAGAAACGGCATCAGCCGTTCGAGATCGTCGACCGGCGTGGCCTGGTCCATGTCGCAGAAGAGAACGAAGTCGCCGGTCGCGGACAGGACGCCGGTGATCACCGCGCCGGCCTTTCCCCGATGAGGTTCGCAGAGCAAGCGAAACCGGGGATGCAGCGACACGAATGGCACGATCAGCTTGACGCTCTCATCCCGACTGCCATCGTCGACGATCAATACTTCGCAGCAGCACGCGTGGGACTCCACGTAGGCCGCGACTCGATCGAGCACGCCCGCCCGCAAGTTTGCCTCTTCGTTGTAGCAAGGAATGACGACCGAGACGCTCGGAGCTTCGAGCACGAGGACGACTCCTTCGGTCGGCCGATGGTGATGGCAATGCCATCGGTGACGCGGACTGGCCCGACGGCGAGCATTCTAACCGTGGCACTCGACGGGTGTCAAATTGATGGCCTCACCCCCGGCCCCTCTCCATCGGAGATGGAGAGGGGAGCGGGCCGATATCCCGACGAATCTGCGTCACTCCGCGGCGCAGGAACCCGGTACGGCCCCGTCGGCTCACAGCCGCGAGCGCAATGATACCAGGGTCTTCTGGCTCATCCCTTTCACCGCGAGCAGATCGTCGTCGCCGGCCGAACGGATTGCCTCGACGCTACCGAGCTTGCGGAGGAGAGCGCTCTTCAGCTTGGGGCCGACGCCGGGCACCTGGTCCAGCGGCGACTGGAGTGCCGCCTTGCCGCGCAAGGTGCGGTGATAGGTGTTGGCAAAACGGTGAGCTTCGTCCCGGATGCGCTGCACCAGGTAGAGGCTCTCGGACGATCGCGGCAAGACCACCGGCTCGGAGCTGCCGACGGTGAAAATCTCTTCGCGCTCTTTGGCCAGCCCGACCAGCGTGACGTTTTCGACGCCTAGCTCGGCGAACACTTCCCAGGCAGCCGATAGCTGGCCCTTGCCGCCATCGACGATCACCAGTCCCGGCAGGATCTTCCAGCCCCGGTCCGGCTCGGCATCTTCCTGACCCAGCGGCAGCTCCGGCTTCGCGCGTCGAAAGCGACGGCGCAGCACTTCTTGCATCGAGGCAAAGTCGTTCGGGCCGGCGACGCTCTTGATCCGAAACCTTCGGTAATGATCGCGCCTCGGCTGGCCGTTCTCGAAGACGACCATCGACGCCACCAGAAACGCGCTCTGGGTGTTCGAGACGTCGTAGCACTCGATCCGTCGCGGCGGCTCGATCAGGTCGAGGTAGTCGGAGAGCTCGGCCAGCGCCGCCAGGATCTTCGTGTCGTCGGCAAGCCACCTGGCCTTCATCTGTGTGAGGGCCTCCGTCGCGTTCTCCTCGACCAGCTTGAGCCGCTCGGTCTCTTCGACGTCGCGTGGAACGCGGATCACCACGGTGCTGCCGCGGGTCCGGTGCAGCCACTCCTGAATGACCGACGCCTCGTCCAACTCGTTCGGAATCAGGATCTCGGGCGGTACCTGGGCCGCTTGATCGTAGAACTGCTTGAGAAATGCCGAGAGAATCTCCTGCGACGACTCGTCCTGGGTGTTGATCAGAGGGAACGAGGCGCGCTCGACCATGCGGCCGCCGCGAACGAAGAAGATCTGCACGCAGGCCTGCCCGTTGTCGCGGGCGAACGCGATCAAGTCCGCGTCCTGGTTGCTGGCGCCGAAAACGCGCTGGCGCTCCATGATCTTCTCGATCGTCCGGACCTGGTCGCGGTAGTACGCTGCCCGCTCGAACTGAAGCTGATCGGCGGCCTGAGTCATCTTCGACTGGATCTCGGCGACCACGTCTGCATAGCGCCCACCCAGGAAGCGGCACATCCGGTCGATCATCGCGCGGTACTCTTCGTGCGCCACCGCGCCAATGCACGGCCCCAGGCACCGCTTGATGTGGTACTGGAGGCACGGCCGCGGGTCTTCTCCGGTGATCTCGCGCGGGCAGGTCCGGAAGGGAAAGAGTTTGTTCAATAGCGTCAACATGCTCCGAACGCTGCTGGAGTCCGCCCAGGGACCGAAGTACTGGTTGCCGTCTTCTCGCCGGTGACGCACGATGTCCGCGCGTGGCCACGCCTCCGCGGTCGTGACGCGAATCAGCGGGTACTGCTTGTCGTCGCGCAGCTTGACGTTGTAGTGCGGTCGGTGCGTCTTGATCAGCGAGCACTCGAGGATCAGCGCTTCGAGCTCACTCTCGACGACGGTGATGTCGAAGTCGGCGATCTCGGCGACCATGCGCGTGATCTTGCGCGACGCGGCCGACTCGCGAAAGTACGAGCGGACGCGGTTGCGCAGGTTCACGGCCTTGCCGACGTAAATGATTCGTCGCTCGGCGTCCCTGAACTGATAGACGCCCGGTCGCGTTGGCAGCGAGTCGAGGCGTCGTTCGATTTGGCCGCGGTCCATGCAGCGGTCACCCTTCCTGGGGCCGGTGGGGGTAGGAACCGACCGTACAGATTATACCAGGGTGACGAGGGCGAGTGGGGTCCGGGATCCGGCGCGGACCACGAACAGGATGAAATGGCGCTGGCTAGGAATCTGTCTGAGTTGAGGTAGGGATTGGGGTATACTTTATACATAATCTCTCCATGGAGGTGCCGATGGCCAAGCGAGTGTTCCGTCCCTATCAGCCGGATCGGCCGCTGGCGCTGCCGACTGACCTGCGG
>DATLRG010000798.1:0-6352 GCA_035534795.1 Chloroflexota bacterium | reverse complement strand
AATCAACGAAAGTGGGTACGAGGATGATTCATCGAGACATTGACGTGGGGAGCGCGACGACCGTCGAAATCTCGGCGGAGGGCGACCTCACCATCGTCGGCGGGGACGTCGAGACGCTCACGTTGCAGTCGGACACCGACGAAGCGGAGAGCATTTCCGTCGAACCGAGCGACGAGACGCTGCGGCTGCGCCTCGCGGAGGACGCTCGCGTGCAAGTCCCGCGCCGCCTGCACCTGCGGTTGAGCCACGTCGCTGGCGACGTCCGTGCCAGCGGCCTCGGCGCAGGCATCGAGGTCCAGACTGCCGACGGCGACGTGCGACTCCAGAACGTGCAGGGCGACGTTCTCGTCGCGACGGCCGCCGGCGACGCCGACGTGCGGAGCGTTCAAGGTGCGGTGCGGTGCGGAACGATCGCCGGCGACCTGCGCGCGACGGAGATCGCCGGCGATCTGGCCGCCGAATCGGTCGCCGGCGACGTCCACGGCGAGCGGATCGCCGGCCAGGTCGCGCTGGCCGGCCAGGTCGCGGGAGACCTCGTGCTCGCCACGCTGGGCGGCGCCGCGGCGATTGGCGCGGTGGCGGGCGACCTGAGCATCGTCGGTTGTCCAACGGTCGGGGTGCAGTCGACCGGGGGCGACCTGCGACTGGAAGACGTGCGCGAGCAAGCCGTGGTCGATCAGGTGGGCGGCGACGCTACGCTGGATCACTGCCGCGGGCCCGTGGGCCTGGAACACGTCGGCGGCGATCTCCGGGGGCGTGGCCTGGCCGGGGGGCTGCAGGCGCCCAACGTTGGCGGAGACGTCCGGCTGAACACCATGTTCGCGCCGGGCCGCGAGTACGTCGTCTCCTGCGGTGGATCGGCCAGCATCATTCTCGCCGGCAACCACGGCCTCGCGTCCGCGACGTTCGAGCTCCGGAGCGGCGAGGGGGGCCTGCACGTGGACCTGCCGCTGCAGGACGTCGTCCGCGACCAGTCGTCGCTGCGGGGCCGCCTGGGGAATGGCGAGGCGACGGTGCGCATTCAGGCCGGCCGGCGGGTCAGACTCGCCTCCCGCGAGGGCGAAGCCGGCTTCGAGGGGATGTTCGGGGACCTGTTCACCGGCTTCGACCTATTCGGCGGGATCGAAGCCGGGATGAACGAGGCGTTTGGCCGCTCCGAAGGCGGCAGACAGCGGTTCGAGCAGGGGATGCGGGACGTGAACGAGCGCATCCAGCGCGCCACCGACGAGATCCAGCGCCGGACGGGCGAGCGCCTCGAACGGCAGGCGCAGCACATGGCGCGGCGGGCCGAGGAGCTGGCCCAGCGCGCCGCGGCGCGCGCGGCCGAGCAGGTGGCCAAGCACGCCGAACGCGGCTGGGGGTGGCGCGGAAATCAGCCGGGCTGGGCTGGCGCCTGGTCGCGCCGCTCACCCGGCCCGCCGCCTCCTCCGGCCGCACCGTCCCCGCCCCCGAAACCGCGCGCGTCCGAAGAGGAGCGGCTCACCGTGCTGCGCATGCTCGCCGAAGGCAAGATCAACGCCGACCAGGCCGCCCGCCTGCTCGAGGCACTCGGCGGATAGCCCGCGACGGGGCGAGTGGGCGACGGGGAGAACGGGCGAGTACGGCGGCCCTGTTTGTCGGAAGTCGAGACTCTAGGCGGCGGGCCCGGAATCCCGGGCCCGCCGCTCAAGGTAAATGCTACGCGCTCTATCGAAACACTATCAAAACCTGAGTTTCAGCGCGCTCCGCGCGCTGAAACTCAGGTTTTGATAGGAACTCTAAAGCCTCGGCTCCGGGAACCGCGCAGTGGCCTTCTCACGCCTGCCGACTCATTACCGTCTGACTTTCGCAGTAGAGGACGAACGTGCTCGCTGCTTTTCGCCAACGCAACTTCGCGCTGCTCTGGGTCGGGGGACTCGTGTCGGGCCTCGGCGACTGGTTTCTCTTCATCGCCCTGCCGTTCTTCGTCTACCAGCTCACCGGCTCCGCGCTGGCGACCGGTGGCATGTTCATCGCCGAGACCTTGCCGTCGATCCTCTTCGGGTCCCTGGCCGGTGTCTTCGTCGACCGGTGGGACCGACGGCGCACGATGGTCGTCTCCGACCTGTCGCGCGCCGTCGTGCTCCCGGCGCTGCTCCTGGTGCGCTCGCCCGAGAGCGTCTGGATCGTCTTCGTCGCGAGCTTCGTCCAGTCGTCGATCGGCCAGTTTTTCGGGCCGGCGAGGAGCGCCTTGATTCCGCGCCTGGTCAGCGACGACGAGCTAGTCGCCGCGAACTCCCTGAGCTCGATCAGTGGCGAGCTGACCCGGCTGATTGGCCCCGTGCTGGGCGGCGCGATGCTGGGCCTATTCGGCCTCGCCAGCGTCGTCCTGGCGGATTCGACTTCCTTTCTCTTCTCGGCAGTGATGGTTGGTCTGATTGCCTTGGCACCCGCCACGGACCCGTCGCGAGGACGTCTGGAACGCGGAGGACACGGGGGACGTCTGGACCACGAAGATCACGAAACGCCGCGAAAAGCTCGGGAAAAGGAGGCGTCCGCTTAACGCTGGTTTTCGCGAGCTTTTCGCGGCGTTTCGCGTTATTCGTGGTCCAGACGTCCTGGCGGCGTTTCGCGTTATTCGCGGTCCAGACGTCCTGGCCGCGTTTCGCGTTATTCGTGGCCCAGACGTATCCCGCGTTCCGTCGCCGAGTCGCCGCATCGCCCCGTCGCCCCGTCGCCCGTCGCCGCGGTGTGGCGCGAGTTCCGCGAAGGCGTCGTCCTGATGCGGCAGAGCCGCCTCGTCAGCACGCTGCTCCTGGTGATGGGCATCTGCATGCTCGGTCAGGGCATCATCAACGTGATGCTGATTCCGTTCGTCAAGGACGTCCTCCACGGCGACGCGCTGGTGCTCGGCTGGGTGGCGAGCGCACAGGGCATCGGAGGATTGATCGGCGGGCTGGCGATCGGGCGCATCGGCCATGGCGGGTCGCCAGCCCATCTCGTCGCGCTCGGCCTCGCCGCCTGCGGCGTGCTGGTCGTCGCGATTGTCAACGTGACCTGGCTGCCGCTGGTGCTGTTGCTGATCGCGGTCGCCGGACTGGCGACCGTCGCCTTTGCCGTCAGCTTGCAGACTCTGTTGCAAACGAGCGTGGCCGACCAGTACCGGGGACGCATCTTCGGGGCGTACGGGACGATCCAGTCGACGCTCCTGCTGATTGGCATGGGCCTGGCCAGCGCCCTTGGCGGCGTCCTGGGCACGGTGCCGCTGCTCGACGTGGCCGGCGCGTTCATGCTGGCCGCTGGCCTTGTCGCGCTGGCGAGCCTGCCCGGAGCGGTCAGGGAAACGCCGGTGTTGGAGGCGATCAAGGGCGAGGCGTGATGACGCGACGGGCCTCTGGGGTCTGCTGATCAGTCGGGCGCCATTCCGCTTCTTGACCTGGCGTTGTTCAACATCGGGCTGCGCAAGGCCCAGCCCGATGGCAGTCTAACACGGTGGTCGTAGAAAGAGTCAGGGGCTCGGCGGACGGTACGCTCCGACCCAGTGGACCCAGGGAAGCTCCTCGCGTACCGCGTTCCAAAGGCGCTCGTCGGCGGTCCAAACGTCGCAGCGCTCCCGCTCGGCCAGGGCCAGGTAGTGTGCATCGTAGGAAGCCGGCTGGCCGAACCGGTGAGCGAGCTCGAGCGCGCGGGCATGAGTTCCTGGCTGATAGGGATGGAACATACTCTGAGCCAAAATACTAGCCAGCGCTGATTTTGCTTCGTCGAGGGAGATTTGCCCGCGCCTGACACGTTTGTAAATTGCGTTCGCGACCTCAAAGGCCAGAAGCGGTGGAGCGATGATGCGCGATCCTTGATCGTGCCACTCCGAAAGCAACGCGAGCGCTTCGGCCGTGTAGGGCTCCTGAAAAACCCACTACGACACGAAAAGATCACGAAAACCTTCACAGGAAGGCTGTTCTCCTTTTCGCGATCTTTTCGCGGCGTTTCGTGATCTTCGTGGCCCAGACGGCTCGTCTGACTCCCCCCTCTCCATCGCGGATGGAGAGGGGCCAGGGGTGAGACCACTCGCCCCCGCGACAAGGGGTATAATCCGAGGAGACACCAAGTAGCGAGTTGAGGAGTTGGCGAGGACTAAGCAAAGACGGAGTTGGTCTTCACGCAGCCTTCAGCACTCGTCAACTCGGTTCCGCTATGGAGGTCTCATGCCATTCTGCCCGTTCTGCCGCGCTGAATACCGGCCCGGCTTCACCGAGTGCGTCGACTGCCGGGTCGAGTTGGTCGACGAGCTCCCGCCGCTGGAGCCGGAGCCGGTGAGCGCGCCGGTCAAGGAGGCCTCGGTCGCGACGTTCCCCTCGCAGCTCGAGGCGGAGATGTGGGCCGAGTTGCTGCGTGGTGAAGGAATCCCGTCGGTGCTGGTCTCGCTCGGCCCCGGTGCCGGCGGCTGGGGAAATTCTGTCTTCGTCCCCTACCAGCTTCGCGTCCGCGACTTCGACGCCGACCGCGCGCGCCAACTGCTGCCGCCAGAGAGTCGATAGAAGGTGTGTGAAAAGTGTCCGTTGGTGAGGAACGCGCGCAACGCATTCCTCACCAACGGACACTTTTCACACACCCTTTTCGCGCCGTTTCGTGATCTTCGTGGTCCAGACGTCTCTCGTTACCGGAACACCGAAAACTCGATCTCCTGCGCGGTGATGAACTCGACCAGGGCCGGCTTCCCTTCCTGGGTTTGCCGGATCGCGCGCTTGAGCGCCGGGATGATCTCGCCCGGCTCGGTCACGCGCTCGCCGTGGCCGCCGAACGCTCGCGCCATGTCGGCATAGTGGCCGCTGATGTCGGTGCTCCGGTACTTCGCCGTCGCCACCTTCATGATCGGCAGCTCGATCGCCATCGAGGAGTTGTTGAGGAGCACCGACAGAATCGGGATGCGCTCGCGCGCGGCGGTCTCGAAGTCCATTCCGGTGAAGCCAATCGCGGCGTCGCCCCAGACGTTGATGCAGAGCTTCTCGGGGTGGGCGAGCTTGGCGCCCATCGCCAGACCGAGGCCGTAGCCAAGCTGGGTGGTCTTGCCCCAGCCGATGTAGCTGAGCGGCGTCTGGCATTCCCAGAAGGGCGACAACTGATCGCGCGGGCTACCAGCGTCGTGGGTGATGATCGTGTTGGCGACGTCGACCGTGTGGAGCAGGTCCCAGATCACCCGGTACGGCGAGAGCGGCCGGGCGTCGGAGGTCAGCTTGGGCATCCATTGCTCCAGCCAGCCGGTCTTGCTGGCTTTGATCTCCTGCGCCACGCCGCTGGCCAATCCACGCGGCTTGCCGCCGAGTCGATCGCGCACGGCCTCGCGCAGCGCTTCTAACGTGAGGCCCGCGTCGCCGACCAGGACGTGATCGACGGGAACGTCTTTGTTCAGGTCGGCAGCGTCGAGCGTCGCGTGGACGAAGACCTTGCCGGTGGGCATGGTGATGCCGTAGTTGGTGGTCGAGAAGCTGCAGCCGATGCCGAAAATGACGTCGGCGTTGGCGAGGAAATCGTGGACAGCCCGCGGCATCGAGCGCCCGCCCGAGCCGAGCGACAGCGCATGGGTCTCGGGAAAGGCGCTCTTGCCCTCGAGGCTGGTCGTGACCGGCGCCTCGAGCAGCTCGGCCAGCGCGCGGAGCGCATCCCACGCCTGGGCGTAGTGGACGCCCTGGCCGGCGTAGATCACCGGTCGTTTCGCCTCGACCAGAAGGCGCGCGACGTCGTCGACGGCCCTCGGGTCCGGCCCCGAGCGCGCCCGCGGCGCCGGCCGATAGCTCAGTGGCTCCGGGATGTCCTCACGCATCACGTCGCTCGGAATCTCGATCATCACCGGTCGCGGCCGCCCGTTCTTGACCTGGGTGAAGGCCCGACGCATCGCGTCGGGCACGGCGTCGGCGACGACGACCTGCTCGACCCACTTGGTGACGTGTTGAAAGTTGAGGAACGCGTTGAAGTTCGGGGGAATGTTGGTGAGGCGGCGCGGGTAGCCGGCCGGAATCACCACGATCGGCACGGAGTCGCCGTACGCCTGCGCCACGCCGCCGAAGGCGTTCTCGGTCCCGGGACCGTGCTGCATCGCGAAGACGCCGATCCGCTGTCCCGACGAGACGCGACTGACGGCATCGGCCATGTGCAGGCCGGTGCGCTCCTGCCGAACGATGATCGTCCGAATGTCCAACTCGGCCGCTGCCTCGATCACCGGATTGACCGGGTAACCGATCAGGAAGGCGACGCCCTCGCGCTTGAGAATTTCCGCGACCGCTGCTGCTACCTTCACCTGTCCTCCCCCAATTGTCAGATTGATCTGGCTGGTTTTCTCAGAGGGTAGGTGGGCGGTGCGAGTCGGCGATGGATGCGCCGTGCGCATTCATCGCCGACT
>DATLRG010000797.1:0-3629 GCA_035534795.1 Chloroflexota bacterium | reverse complement strand
GCGGCTGGAGGATGGCCCATCATTCAGCACTGATCCGAAAGCCGGTCGTCGTCCGGTTGTTGGCCGTCCGCTCGCGCTCGCGGGGTTTGCATTCTTGCTCGTTCATCCCTATCATTCTACCAGGTTATTCGGATAGGCTCTCAGCTAGAATTTATCCATTTGGCTCTGCGGTTAGGCTCGTGGCCAAGCGGAAAATCACGGGCCCTGGGATTTTTTGCGATGTCGGGTCTCAAGGGCGACACTCGAAAACACATCCGCGCGAGAAGTGCAGGCAGTGTAAGGCCTGGCGCGTGGCGGGTTCGCGCATCGTCATCCCCTCCGTTTGGCTGCTTGAGCAAATGGATAAAGTCTAGCTCAGGCCACGGAAATATCGACCATCGCACCGGCCCTAGCATTGACGCCTTCTCGGCGGGGAAGGCCGATCAGGCAACAGGCGAGAGGGCATACGACAGAGTAAGGAACTCGGCGAGTATTCTGTGATACTGACCGCTAGCTGAACAGGTAGCGGTCGACCGGGATCGTCTCGATGGCGGTGATTCTCATACCGTCACGACCTCCGTCGTCAGGATGGGCGAGCGAGCGTCTCGATCAAAGCACATGGGCGAAACCTCCGTCTTCCAGTTCAGACCACAACGCCTCGGGAAGCGGCAGCCTGGCCAACTCAATCGTCTGCTCCAGGCGTTCGGGTCTGGTCATGCCGACGATGGTCGAGGTGATGCGCGAGTCGCGGAGCGAGAACTGGAGCGCCGCGGCTGCCAGGGGAACGCCGTGGCGGGCGCAGACCGCCTCCAGGCGTTGCGCGCGCGCGACGAGGTCGGCCGGGGCGTCCCGGTACATGTAGCGCGGGTAGGCGCTGGGACCCTTCGCCAGCATACCGCTGCCGTACGGCGCGGCGTTGACGACGGCCAACCCCAGTTGCGACGCTCGCTCGAACAGCGGCTCGGCTTCGCGATTCAGCAGCGTGTAGCGATTGTGGCTGATCACTGCCTCGAAGCAGCCCAGCTCGACGTATCGCAGCATCAGGTCGATGGGGCCGCCGGCCACTCCGAGATGCTGGATGACGCCCTGGGCGGCGAAGCGCCGCAGGGCGTCGAGTGCGCCACCAGGCGCGGTGATCGCGTCAAACGAGGCGTTCTCCGGGTCGTGCAGGTAGCAGACCGGGAGGCGGTCGACGCCGAGCAGGCGCAGGCTGCGTTCGACACTACGGCGCATCTGGTCGCCGCCGAATTCGCCCGTCTGGAGACTGCGATCGGCCTTGGTCGCCACGACGAAGCCGTTCGGAACGCCGCCCCGCTCGCGGAGCACCAGCCCGATGCGCCGCTCGCTCTCGCCATCGCCGTACGAGTACGCCGTGTCGAGAAAGTTGATCGGGCTGGCCAACGTGGCACGGACCGTCGCGAGCGCGTTCTCTTCCGGGACCGCGTAGGCGAACGTCTCGGGCATGTTGCCGAGCGGGGCGCAGCCGAGGCAGAGCGGTGTGACCAGCAGGCCAGTCCGGCCGAAGGGACGCCGCTGGACCGGATCTGGAATGAGCGACGACATGAGCGGGGCCTCCCGGGCGTGGCCTCACCAGCTACTCCCCGATCCCTGGGTCCAGGGAGAACCTTCCCGCGCGGAGGGTACCCTCCGGGCCCTCTCTGTTTCTACCGAGACTGCGCGGGGGATGACGGAGTGAAGTTTGGCTCCATTGGAGGATACGCCGGGCACGCGGTGACGTCAACAGATGTTGTCTTTGGACAGCCTAGAGTTATGCCACGGTGAGAACTCCACCGCTGTGCTTGATTTGCGCAGCAAATCAAGCACAGCGATGGAGTTCTCACCGTGGCATTGCTTCAGAGGCAGGAACTGTTGAGCACCGCGTAGGCGCTGTTATAGGACGCGGCACAGACGAGTGTTCCACTGCTGACAGCCACTCCGCCGCTGACCAGCGATGCGCCAATCTTCGTCGTCCCCGACGAGATGATCAGCGCGGTACTGGCGGTGATCCGCGAGTCGTCGATGGTCACGCTGGTCCCCTGGTTCTCGAAGCCGTAGCTGACGGTGCCGTTCGCGGCGGTGATGGTCGCGTCGATCAGCGTCATCGCGCCGCCGTTCTGGATGCCCTGATTCCCGCCGCTTCCCGCGAGGCTGATGACGACGTCGCGGAGCGTCGTAAGGCTGCTTGGCGGAACCCCCGGACTCCTCACGCCGTACTGCACTCCTCCCGGGCCGGTCAGGGCGATGGTGACGTTCCCCAGCGTTGGCTGGGAGGAACCGGTGATGAAGAGGCCGGTGCCGGTGTTGTTCAGGTTGTTCGTGGTGACCAGGATCGTGGTATCGCGCACCGTGGGCGAGGACGAGCTGGCGTCGATTCCAACGTCGGCGGTGGCCGAGCCTGCCGCGGTGCCATCGACAGCGATGCTGACGTTGTCGAGCGTTGGGGACGACGAGGAGTCCCAGACACCGTAGCCGTTCGCGGTGCCGCTCGCCGTTGCGCTGAGGGTCACGCGCGTGATCCGCGGGGAGACCAGGCTGTCGTACAGGGCGACGGCGTTGCCATTCCCGCTGGTATTCGCAACGGTGAGAAAGCGCAGCTCCGCGTTGTCGGCCCCGACGACGGTCCCGGTGCCCGGAGTTGCACCACCGCTGTAGGCGGTCGACGTGATCGTGGTCACGCCTTCTCCAGAGCCCTCGACGTCGACGAAGGATCGCATGGGGAATGCCTGGCTACCCAGGTCGTAGACGCCCGGTTCGATTTTCAGGACGTACGGCGTGGTCGGGCCTGGAGTTGGGTTGGCGTTCTGGACCGCGCTGAGCGCGGCGAGCAGGTTGCTACCGCTGGCCTGCTGGGTAGCGCCCGGGCCGACGACGACGGTGCGCAGGTATTTGGCCTGGTAGCGGCCATCGGTGTAGCTGGGGTTCAAGCCGACCGTGACTGCGCCGCTGGTCCCACCGCCGGTCAGGCCGGTGCCAGCAGTCACTCCGGTGATCGTGCCACCGCTGTTCGCGTCATCGCCGCAGCTCCAGGCGGCCCCGGTCCACGTGGCGACCTGTCCGTTGGCACAGGGGGACGGTGCCGCCAGAAAAGCAACCGTCCCTGGCACGCCGGTCAACCCGTTCCAGGGCGCGCTGGCGGCTGTGTCGGCGGTCGTGGCGGAGCCTGCCGAGCTCGCCGTCCCCGCCTGCGCCGCGAAGAGCGCGTCTGGCGCGGCGGTGATCGCCTGGCGCGGGCTGAGCACGGTGGGGCTGCCACTTCCGCTGGGACAGGCGACCGCGATCTGGAGCCACCGGCCGTTCCCGTCGAAGGCCGTCGGGCCGAAGTCCAGTGAGGCGGTGAAGAGGCCGTTGGCCACGGCGAGGTCGCTCGCGCTCTGGATGTTCCCAATCTGGCCGGTGGTGTTGCTGGGCGAGTCCCAGAGGCTGAACTGGAAATCGCAGGTACCGTTCACCGGGCCGTCGGCGTTTTTGATCTGACCCTGGTAGGTGAACGCGGTGCCGGCCACTGCCTGGAGCGGGCGCGCCGCGGGATCGAGCGAGACCTGCGCGGCGACGTTCGCCGGTCCGACGAGCAGAACGAGCGCGACGAGGACGCCGAACAGCGCGAGCGGGTGGTTCACCGGGCATGTGCTCCTTCCTGATTCGCGGGCGGC
>DATLRG010000796.1:0-4630 GCA_035534795.1 Chloroflexota bacterium | reverse complement strand
ACGACGTATTCAGTGGCGCCGTGAGATGCGTATTCGGTCCACGCATCCGCAATGAGCCGCTGTAATGGGAGCGCGATTTCCATCAGTGTCCTCACGAAACCGCAACAAGCTGGTATTGGGCCGGTCTGCCAATCCAATGGCAATCATAAACGATTGGAGTTTAGAGTTCGATAGGTTGGCTGTGGGGTCCGCATAAGTATCCGGAGAGGAGGTTGTCCACCAGGCGATGGGGATGCGATCCTGTCAGCATGGAAAACATAACAAGTTCGCGCCAACGCCTGGTGGACGTCCGTCTGCACGTATACGCCAGCTTCCCCTTTCGTGCCGATGCTTTGTTCGAATTGGTCGACGCGCTGCTGCTTTCTCCGATCATTCGCTCGGCGGTGGAGGTCAGCCAGGGCCCGCTCTTTTGGCGGCGCTTCGCCAGTGTCTACGATGCCCTGACCGAAGGCAAGATCAACCCGACGGCGTTGCGACGGGCCTTGGTTGCCGCCGAGCCCGCGGACGCGCTCACGGTGGCCGGCGATGCCGTCGATGCGCGCGATACCACGATTGCGCCGCGTCCCAACGCCAAGACTGTGCGCGATCGGTCCAAGGTCTACTCGGCCGCGCACGAGAAGGCGATTGCGGGCCACCAATTCTCCTGGCTCGGGCGGGTCATCGCTCGTGGCCAGTCCTGGTTTGCTCCCCGCGAGGTCGTGCGCGGGCCGGCCCAGGGCACGCCCGGCGAGATCGGGGCCGCGCAGATCCAGCGTCTCGCCGCCGATCCGGCGCCGCAGCCCAAGGTGGTGACCGTCGACCGTCACTTCCCGGTCCCACCCGTCCTGCGCGCTTTTGTCGGCTGGGCCCCCCGCGTGGTTCTGCTGGCGCGGTTGGCCTCCAATCGGGTCCGGTACGGTGCGCCGCCCCTGCCGACGGGCAAGCCGGGGCGCCCACGCAAACACGGCGCAAAGCTCTCGCTGCATCAGCCCGGCCCGCCCGATCGTCAGGAGACGGTCCGTCGGGTCGGCCAGGAGGTGCGGATCAGCGCTTGGGTGACCTATCATTTTCGGGCGGTGCCGACGTTGGTCGGCTTGGTGGTGCGCGCGGAGTTTCTCCGAGCCGACGGCACGCCCCGCTACAAGCGCCCGCTCGGGCTCTTTTGGAGTGGTCCGGTCACGATCAGCCTGGGCGACAGCGTGACGATGT
Organism: Chloroflexota bacterium; assembly: GCA_035534795.1. GTDB lineage: Bacteria > Chloroflexota > UBA6077 > FW602-bin22 > CADDYW01 > JAJPKB01. The sequence goes on along the minus strand of DATLRG010000796.1, from coordinate 3,442 downwards.
ACTTGCTGAGGTACGTGATCGAACATTTTTTCCGGTTTCTCAAACAACGGCGCGGGCTCCTGGCCGCTCATCTCGGCGATCTGGGACCGATCGAGACCTGGGTGCAGGTCGTGGCGCTGGCCTCCTGGCAGTTGCTCCTGGCGCGCGACGCCGTGCAGCCGACCGATCGGCCGTGGGATCCCACCGCCCGCCAGGATCCGAACCGCCCCCTGACCCCCGGCCAGGTGCTCGCAGCCTGGCCGATCTTTTCGCGGACAGTGGGAACACCGGCCGCGCCGCCCAGACGTGCGGGAAAAGCGCCCGGTCGGGCGCCGGGAGAGCGGCCCAAGCCCCGCGAGCGCCATCCGGTGGTCAAAACCGGCAAACAGCGGCCAAAAATCGCTGCCTGAGCACATCACGCCGGCCCCAAACCTGTGTCACCGATGCAATCGTCGCTGACCTGTTGCATCCGAACTCTAAACTCCAATCCTGAATACGTCCTGAAATTCCTCCAGTCGGCCGCGAGTGTCGCTCGCCAGAAAGGCAGTGGCCCATGACCGGTCACTCGCGTCGTCTTCAGGACCCTTCCGTGTCGACCAGGGCGTTGTTCAGGGAGGCATCAGGCGAGGTTGGGTATGGTGGTGATGGTGAAGGACCGGCTATCAGATCGGCGGCGATCATGCCAGGTGACCAACACTCAGCACGCGGACATCCAAGCTCGATCCATCACGCAGGCGGATACCGTGATCCATCGGATACTCATTGATCTCGACGGATCGGAGCTGGCAGAGTCCGCGCTTCCCTGTGCCCAGACGCTCGCACGTGCGGCACGCGCGGAACTGCTGCTGGTGCGCGCTGCCCCGGCTGATGAGGTCACCGACCCTCTCGACCAGGTCAACCGGCACTGACTGTCGTCCTTGGCGGCAATGTCGTCGGTCCCGCCCCGGGCGGCATTCCACGAAGCCGCGGCGTACCTCAACACCATCGGCGTGCAGCTCAACCGGAGGGGTCTCGCATGCCAGGCGGTGGTTTCGACTGGAGACGCGGCCGACGTCCTGCTCGACGAGGCAAAGCGGCTGGACGCCGATCTGATCGTGTTGGGTACGCACGGGCGCTCGGTCCTTGGTCGCTGGATGCACGGCAGCGTCGCTGAGACGGTTCTCGCGCGCAGTTCAGTGCCGGTGCTGCTGGTTCGCCCCGGAAGACCCGGAGGGGATTCGCTGCCAGTGCCACCAGTGACCTCGATTCTCGTTCCGCTGGATGGCTCGCCGGCGGCCGAGGCGGCGCTGCCCTGGGCAACCGAGCTGGCCTGGCTCCTGTCCGCGGAGCCGCACCTCGTACGCATCGTGCTGTTCAGTCTCCAGGGTGCGCTTACCGTGCCGCGCCCGCGGCGTAGCCACTCGGCCGGTCGCCAGCGGAGTCGCCATGGTGTAATGCGGGACCCGGCTTGCCCGGGACGCCCAACGCAGGCAGGACCCAGCGGTCGAGACCCCAGTGTCCCGCCACACGCCACGCCAGAACGAGCCAGGTGGCGAGGATGAAGAGCACCGGGTTGGTGCTGACGGTGCCGGCGAGCAGGTAGTTGGCGTTCAGGAGCCCGCCGAAGAACGCGGCAATGCCAGTGAAGAGACCGACGATCAAGCCGAGACCGACGGCAATCTCGCCGAAGGTGATCAGCCAGCTCCAGGCAACCGCGTTGGGAATGACGAGCGTCTGAAGGAAGCTCGCGTACCAGCCGGTCACGTCGGGGTTGTTTCCTGCCGTCTTCTTGAGAGCACCTGCCGCGAACCCTGCGATTGCAGTCCCGGCCTTCGGACCTGTCCAGACCGGGTTCCCCAGTTTCTCCAGCCCGGCCATCACCCACTCGTAGCCCGCGTAGAGTCGAATGATGAGCCACAGCCAGGCCAGGCGCGTGTCGCCGAAGAGAAGCTCAGCGAGCGGAGAATTTCCGACCTGCGTGTGATGCTGCGCGTTTGCGTGTGCCATCGAGGTCACTCCTCTCGGTCGGACCGTCGTCCCGTCCCGTCAACCGTTCCGACCCAGGTGAAGGATACCGAGTCAGTCCTGACCACATCCTGAACAACGCGCGGGCTGGCCTGAACCTTTCCTGAATACGTGGGCCTGTCCACCACGGCAGTCGGAAGCACACTGGGAGGGATGGCTGATCTGACACGCGGGCCGAAACGGACCTGATGGCGGTGAAGCCGAAGAGTGGCGCGACGGCGGCTATAGTTGCTGCGAGTAGGAATCCTCGTCGGTGCTTGGCGACGTGCCAAAGCGGCTTCCTGACCCGGCGCCACGTGGCAGCGGACAGAAAAACGGTCATCAGCGCGGTCGATCCGAACGCGACCGCGGGTGGGTCAGCCGGGTGTGAATTCTGGATCGCCAGCTTGTCGGCGACGGGCGTCCGTCCTCAGACCACGCTGGCCCCAAGCGCGAACGAGAGCGCCGGTCGCCTGACTATCCCCACGAGCGGCGCCCACCACGCGGTCTCTTCCTCGTGGCCACTGAGCACGTACATTCCCACGAGAATCAGGAGAACGTCAGCGGCGTCGATCTAGGTCGGCACGTCCCCGAGTGTAAAGACCGCGATCACCAACGTGAAGGCCGGGTTGAACGTTGGGAACGGTGGCACCAGTGTCTTCCCAGGGAGGCATTCGGGAATGGGCTTGAGATCATTGGCCCACTGGGCCAATGATCTCAAGCCCATTCCCGAATGCCTCCCTGGGAAGACTATGCCATACCAAGCAGTCGAGCCAGGTTACCGCCGAGCAGTAGCTCTTCTGCTTCTCGCCCCAGCTTCTGCCGGCGAAGCGCCTCGACGGCGAGATCCGAGTCGAGGGCCGGCAGGTTCGAGCCGTAGATCACGCGCTCGGGTCCCAGCTCCTTGATCGCCCGCTCGACGTAGCTCGGCTCGAAGGAGGCGATGGTCGTTCCCAGGTAGATGCTCGGGTTGTCTTCGGCCGCGACGATGGCATCGTGACTCCACTCGCGGTACCCCATGTGGTCCATGATGACGTTCACCTCCGGGTAACGGCGGCAGAGCGCTCCGATTTGGAGAGGGTGGCTGAACCCGCCGCCGGAGTGAATGTTGACCACGATCCCCAGCTCGCGGGCCTTCGCCATCAACCCAAACGCCAGTGGGCCAGTCAGGTTCAGATGGTAGAGGGTTGGCATGATCTTCAGCATGCGCATGCCCAATTGGGTCACCGATCTATCCACGTCCTTGATCGCCGCTGCTCCATCGTTGAGATTCACCTGGCAGCAGGCGACCACGCGGCGCTCTCCCTTGACCGTCTCGGCCAACGCCTGGTTCTGAGGCTGCGGCGTCGGATTCGGCATCACCACCGCGTACTCGATCCCGGCGGCGTCCTCGTTCTTGAGAATCGCCGCCAACACCTGCGCGCGTTCGGTCGCCGGTGCGTTCGTCGGCACGTACGTCTCGAAGTCCATCGTGATCATC
>DATLRG010000795.1:0-2803 GCA_035534795.1 Chloroflexota bacterium | reverse complement strand
GGGCGATACGGTCGTCGTCGATCCCTGGGGCGGCTACCTGGCGAGTGGCCAAGCCGTCGAAGGGCTGGCGAAGCTCGCCCGAGCCGACGGGGTCGTCTTGCGGGAAGAGACGCCGGTGCAGACGGTGGAAGATGACGCATCCGGCGTCCGGCTCGTTCTCGATGGCGAATCGCCTCGGTTCGACCGGGTGGTCGTCGCGGCCGGGGTGTGGCTGACCCGGCTGGTGCCGCCGATCGGCCGGCAGATCCGACCCACCTTTCAGGAGATGGCCTTTTTCGCGCCGCGCGATCCCGGCTCTTTCGCGCTCGAAACCATGCCGGTCTGGGGCGTCTGTCCCGAGGACGAAGGCTGGTACGGCCACCCGCTGCGCCGGGAGGGACTGGTCAAAGTCGCGAACGACCTGCGCGGGCCGGTCGTCGATCCCGACGTCGAGCGACAGGCGACGCCAGCCTTTGTCGAGGCCGCCCAGGAGTTCGTCGCCCGGCGGATCCCCGGCCTCGCGCCGGAAAAGGTCAGGGGAACGCACGCCTGCCTCTACGAAAATACCCCGGATCGCCACTTCGTGATCGACTGGCTGCCCGGCTCGCAGCGAGTCCTGGTCGCGGGTGGGGGCAGCGGCCACGGCTTCAAATTCGGGGGCTCGATCGGCGAGGTCATCGCCGATGCGCTCGAAGAAAAGGCGAATTCGCTCGGCAACCTCTTTCGAATCGGCCGGCGATTCGCAGAGCACTAAAGTAATTTGGGTGGCGATTCGGCTGCCGTAGGGGCAGGCCCCTGTGCCTGCCCCGTTCTCACCCGGCGCTGTCGGTTCGGCAGTTGCCCGCCAGGGACGACGGGGCGGCCACGGGGGGACCGCCCCTACAAGCCCACGCTCGACGGCCGAGCGCCAGCGTCACTTGCTCATATATTAAGGAGGATCACCGTGCAAGCTGATTCGGCCGGGGTGATCGACCTCCGCAGCGACGTCGTGACGCCGCCGACCGAGGAGATGTGGGAGGCGATGCGCTCGGCCCGACCGGGCTGGGCCTTGATCGGCGAGGACCCCTCGGTGAACGAGCTCGTCGAGCTTGGCGCGCGGCTCGTCGGCAAGGAGTCGGCGCTGTTCGTGCCGACCTGCAGCATGGCCAATCTGCTCGCCTTGCTGACCTTGAGCCGACCGGGGGAAAGAGTGATTCTCGAAGCCGCTTCGCACCTGGCGACGACCGAACGCGGGGGCGTTGAACACCTCGCCGGGCTCATCCCTTGCCTCGTCGCCGGGCACCGGGGCGTGCCGGCCCCGGCGGTGGTGGCAGAAGCGCTTGGCGAATCACACGGGTCTGATCTGCCGCCGACCAGCCTGCTCTGCCTCGAAAACACCCACAACAACGCCGGCGGCGTGGCGGTCTCACCGGAACAGACGGCAGCCGTCGCGGCGGTCGCCCAGCGGCACGGCGTCTCGGTCCACCTCGACGGAGCCCGCCTCTTCAACGCGGCGGTTGCGCTCGGTCTACCGGCCGAACGGCTCGCCAGGCCAGTCGACACCGTGGCGATCAGTTTGAACAAGGGCTTGAGCGCGCCGGAGGGCGCCCTGCTCTGCGGCCCGCGCTCGCTCGTCGACGCCGCGCGGCGCCACGCCGAGCACCTCGGGGCAACGAGCCTCCACAAAGCCGGCCTGGCGGCCGCGGCGGGCGTCGTCGCCTTACGGACGATGGTGGACCGCTTGGCCGACGATCACCGCCGGGCCTACGAGCTTGCATCGCACCTCGCCGAGGTCTCGGGCGTGCGAATTGACCTGACGACGGTGCAGACGAACATCGTGCTGATCGATACCCGGCCCGGCGGGATCTCGGCCGACGAGCTGGTCAGGCGCCTGGCCCGTCAGGGCATTCTGGCCATGGCACGCTCGCCCCAGCAGGTCCGCTTCGTCACCCACCGTTTGATCGGCGATCGCGAGATCGAACGGACGAGCCTGGCGGTGTCGGAAATTCTTCATATTGCAGGAGTAAGTCAGTGAATGGCGATTTGGAGGCGACGACCGGGTCAGCGGGTCCGGATGACCGGTACGACATGGTTATTTTCAAGGACCTGAAAGTTCAGATGCGCGACGGCATCAATCTCTCGACCGACGTGTATCTGCCGGCCCGAAACGGCGCGGTCGTGCCGGGCCGGTGGCCGACGATCCTGGGGCGCACCTCCTACGACAAGGAAGCCGAGTGGCTCTGGGTCACGCCGGTGGCGAAGTACTTTGTCCCCCGTGGCTACGCCGTGGTGGTTCAGGACCTGCGCGGCCGACACCGTTCGGAAGGGCACGGCCAGTATTTTCACACTGTCAACCCGAGGGAAGGGGTGGACGGCTACGACACCGTCGAATGGGTCGCCGCTCAGCCCTGGTCAAACGGGCGAATCGGCACGGTTGGCGTCTCGCACGGCGCGGTGGTCCAGGCCGCGCTGGCGCTCTACCAGCCCCCCCACCTGACGGCCACCTGGCTCGACGACAGCTTTTTCAACTGGTTTGCGAACGGCGCCCGTCAGGGAGGCGCGCTGGAACTAGATACGCTTGGCATGATGTTCCTGCACGGCCACGACAGCCAGGAAGCGCAGGACGATCCGGCCATCGCCCGGGCGATGAGCGACGCCGCCCAGCACCTCCGCGACTGGGTCATGCGCATGCCTTTGAAGCCCGGTTGCTCGCCGCTCTCGTTAATACCCTCATTAGAGCAGATCTTTTTCGAGTACTACACCCGCACCGACTACGACGAATTCTGGCAGCAGGACTGCATCAACTTCGAGGCGCACCTCGAACGCTTCGCCGACGTGCCCACCG
>DATLRG010000794.1:0-2162 GCA_035534795.1 Chloroflexota bacterium | reverse complement strand
CATGCCCGGCTGCAAGCGGCCGTCTCACCCGGTGGTACGGCGATCGCCGTGGATATTTCCCGCGTGATGCTGCAACTGGTCCGCCAGCGTACCGGCGCGCCAGTGTGCGCGGCCGACGCGCACCAACTGCCCTTCCGCGATGCGAGCTTCGACCGTCTGTTTTGTGCCTACGTCCTGGATCTCATCCCCGAGGCCGATCTGCCTGGCGTGTTGGCGGAGTTCTACCGTGTGCTAAATCCGGGCGGCCGGTTGGCACTGGTGACACTCACCGACGGCGTGACGGTCGCCAGCCGGCTCTTTGTTGGGCTCTGGAAAGGGGCTTACGCGGTAAGTCCCATTGTCTGCGGCGGTTGCCGTCCGGTGCCGCTGGCTTCGGCGCTCGAAACAGCAGGGTTTTCTCGACTGATCCGTGACGTCGAGGTGCAATTAACGGTTCCAAGCCAGGTCGTCACGGCCTCGAGGCCAGACCTAGACTGAGTTCGCGATCGCCTGACAAGCTTCCCGTATGAGCGAATGCGATAGAGATGGGCAAGCATACCCGCTGGCATGACTCGAAAGCCCCGCTCGGCCATATTCGAGCGGGGCTTTTCTGGGCAACGAGAGTCGTCGGCTTCAGTCCGCCGCAAACGCAGGCACGCGGCCGTTCGACGCGGCGTGCACGTACGTGCCCCGGCCGACCTGATGAAGCGCCAGCGTCGGCTGGAAGCCGTCTGGATGCGGGGTGACCGGGGGGATTTCCAGCATCTGCTCTTCGCCCGGCTCACCGAACGGCTGTTTGAAGGCCTCCCAGAGCACGCGGCCATCCATCGTGGACGGGACGTCGATACCGAGCAGGGTCAGGATGGTCGGCGTGATGTCGATCGCGCCGGTTGCCAGCGTGCTGGTGGCGCCCTCACGGAAATCGGGGCCGACCGCCGTGGCGAAGGCGTGCAGATCGTAGGGCGATGCCGAGCCGTGGGTCGAGCGCAGGGCGGACTGTTCAGTCAACGCCGCGACCGTACCCGGCACGCCGAGCGCGTTGCAGGCGTCGGACCAGGCCGGGCTGACCGACAGCAGCGGCATCCGCTCGTTGGTGACGCCACCCCAGAGCAGCGACAACGGCAGCACACCCGGCAGCGTCGCGATCTCGTGCGTGCCGCCGAAAACGGCCCCGGCCCACGGTTGCTCCTGAATCCAACGCACCAGCGGCTCCAGATCTTTCGCGGAGGGTACCGGCGAGCCGCGTCGTGCATAGACATAATCACTGGCGGTGACGAGATCGGGCAGCTGACTCCCCAGCACCGTGCTGGCCCGTGAGAGGTGCTCGGCCAGCGAGCGGCGAGCCTCCACGGTGGAGTGTCCGTGGTCGGAGACGAGGAAGATATCGAACTGATCGCGAATGCCTCGTCGCTCCATCCCCTCGATAACACTCGCCAGCGCGGAGTCGCAGGCCCGCAACGCTTCGGCGACCTCCGGCGAGCCAAGCCCATGCATGTGCAACGCGTGGTCGGGTTCATTCTGCCAGAGGACGATGACCGCGATCTCGTCGTCGTCGAGGTAGAGATCGGTCACGGCGCGCGCCGCGTAGTCCAGGCGCGGCTGCGGGTTCGCCAGGCCGATCGCGGGGAGATCGCCGAGCTTGTCGCGCAGCGAATAGAGATCGGCTCGACCGTAGGCGGTATTGGTATTGACGACGCGATACGGCTGCTTGCGCGTCCAGATAATTCCGGCGCCCGGCGAGGAAGTCGCCGCGACGGCCAGCCGCTGGCCACGGTCCGCCAGGAGATCACCGAGCGTTGGGACGAGCAGCGCGCGGCCAGCGGTCGCGGTGTCGAGCACTTCCAGGTGCTGATAATTGGACGTATCGATGATGCCGTCCTCGGTCGCTCCCGCGACACGCATTACGTTGGCGACCACTCCGTGGCGACCGGGCGTCGTTCCACTCGCCAGACTCGAGATGTTTACCCGCGTGTGGGTCGGGTAGACGGCGTGATGCTCGTTCAGGCGCGTTCCCTGATCGATCAAGCTGGCGAAGGTCGGCATGAGATCGGGGTCGACCAGATCGGGGCGCATGCCGTCGGAGCCGACGATCAAGACTCTGCGAGACGCTACTGCTGCCATGAATGCCTCCCTGGGGTTCAGCGCGCGTCGCGCGAGGTTGTCGCGCGACGCCGGTTCGCCTT
>DATLRG010000793.1:0-5764 GCA_035534795.1 Chloroflexota bacterium | reverse complement strand
CACCCAACCATCTCCGACTACCTCCTGCACCCATCGGGAGCGTAAACTGTGTTTGGCTCGGCGACGCTGACGCTGCTGACGCTCCTGCTGCTGGTGAGTCTGCTCGCGCACCAGACGCCGCTCTTTCTGCTCTCGCTCGGCCTCCTCCTCGCGGCGGGACTCTCGCGGGTGTGGGAGCGCTACTGTCTGACCGGGATCGAGTACCGACGGCACTTCAGCCGGCACCACGCCGCGTTCGGCGAAACGATCGAGTTGGAGATCGAGATCGTCAACCGCAAAATCCTGCCACTGGCCTGGCTCGAGATCGAGGACGAGATTCCGCGCGATCTCCCACCCGCCCGCGGCAAGGTCTACGCGTCCCACAAGCCGATGCGCGCGCTGCTGAGTAGCCTGATCGCGCTGCGTCCCTACGAGCGGGTCCGCCGGCACTATCCCATCCCGTGTGTGGTCCGGGGCGAACACCTCTTCGGTCCGGTCCGCCTGCGCTCGGGCGACCTGTTCGGCCTGGTCAGCCGGGAGATGGTGCGGGAAGAGACGGAGACGCTGGTCGTCTACCCGCGAGTCGTCCCGCTCACCGCGCTCGGATTGCCCGCGCAGCAACCCCTCGGCGACCGGCGCACCCAGAGCTGGCTGTTCGAGGACCCGAGCCGGCTCGCGGGCCTGCGCGAGCATCGGCCGGGCGATAGCCTCCGCCGGATCCACTGGGCGGCAAGCGCGAAGACCCAGCGACTCCAGGTCAAAGTGTTCGAGCCGACGACGGTCCACCAGCTAGCCATCTTCCTGAACGTGAAGAGCACCCCCGGCGGGTGGTGGGGCCTCGACTACGATCCGGACGCGCTCGAGCTGGCCATCGCGACGACTGCTTCGGTCAGCGCCTGGGGACTCGGCGAGGGCTACCAGGTGGGCCTCGCGACGAACGGAATGCATCGGTTCGGTCGTTTCGACGTCGGCGTCGCCCCGAGCTCCGACCCGGCCCACTTACCGCGGGTCCTCGACGCGCTGGCCCGGCTGCAACCGATCGCGGTCCGTCCGTTCGAGCAGACCCTGGCCCAGGACACCCACCGTCTGGGGTACGGCGCGACGGTCGTCGTCGTCAGCGCGGTGCTCTCGGCGCCGGTCGTCGCCCAGTTGCTGGCGTTGCACCGTCGCGGCTATCCGGTGACGCTCGTTTACACCGGCCGCCAGTCGACCGCGGTATCGCTGGACGGGGTGGTGATCCGTCGGGTTGGCCCGCCGGAGGACTGGCGGCACCTGCCGACGCTGTCGCTGGCCAGCGAGTAGTAGAGCGTCAAGGAGGAACGGAGGGATGAGGTGGGGACGATTGGCCCTGCCGGTCAACCTTCCCCACCTCATCTCTCCGCTCCTCCTTGACCGAGCGCGAGAGGAGGCATGCAGTGGTCACGTCCATCGCCCGTCCGCGCGGTCTGCCGCGGGGGGTCCAGCTCGCGCTGGCCCTGGCCGTCGACGCCGGCTTTCTGTATGCGTGGAGCGCGGCGCTCGGCGGCTGGATCGGCCCGACCGGCGCGGGGCCCGCCCTCGGTCTGCCGCTCCTGGTCGGACTCCTGATCCTGGCGACGCTCGCGGCTCGCCTCTGGGCCAGCCGGTTCGCCACGCTGCGCTTCGCCGGGCTGGCGGTGGCGCTGCTGGGGCTGGTCATCGCGCTGCTGATCGGCGTGACCACGCTCTGGACCGGGGCGGGGACGCGGGATTGGGCCAGGGCGTGGAGCGCCTTCAGCCAGACCAGCCTGGGGCTGCGCGACAGCGCGGTAGTCGGACTGGCGCTCGCCGCCTGGTGGCGCGGCATCGCGGCCGGTCGTGCGCGCCTCGCGCTGGACGACGTCGAAGCGGGGCTGCGCGTAGCGATCCTGGCGCTGGTGGGCGTCTTTCTGCTGAATGCCGTGGCCACGCCCGGGACCGGACCGGTGGTGAATACGCTCGTCGGCGCCACCGTCGTCGTGCTGTTTGCCGGACTGACCAGCTTGCCCCTGGCTCGCATCTACGACATGAGCGAACGGCCGCGCAATCAGGACGGCCTGCCGTTGGGCGTGCGGGGCCACTGGCTGGCCATCCTCCTCGGCACCGTCGCGGCGCTGCTCCTGGTCACCGCCCTGCTCGCTCAGGTGCTGACGTTCGAGCGCATCGACGCGTTGGCCAGCCTGCTGGCCGGACCGGCGGACGCGGTGTTCTGGGCGATCTTCTACGTCCTCGTCGTGCCGCTGGGATTCGTCGTCGAGGTGCTGATCTACCTGTTCCGGCTCTTCATTCATCCCGGCACATCGTCGCGGCCACCCCAGCCGCCGAACCTCGGTTGGCTCAAGGCGTTGCGTGAGCAAGGTCAGGCGGGAGCGGGACCGTCGGACGCGCTGCTCGTCGCCGCCCGGTGGACGGTGGGGATCGTGCTCGCCACGATCGTCGTGCTGCTGCTGGCGCGCGCGGTCTCTCGGCTCGCCGAGTGGCGAACGAACGATGGCGTCGACGAGTCGCGCGACTTCGTCTGGTCCTGGTCCGCCTGGCGCGAGCAGGTCCAACGCCTGATCCGCTTCCTCCTGGGGTGGCGACCGCCGCCGTTGGCCGCGCTGCTCCACCGGGAGCACGTCGCCGACCCGGGCGGCGTCCCGCTCCGGGGACCACGCGAGCTGTACCGCGAGCTGCTCCGGCTGGGGGCCCGCCACGGGCGCGCCCGCGCGCCCCACGAGACGCCACGCGAGTACGAGCGCGCCCTGGAACGGGTAGAGCCATTCGACGTCGGCCAGCCCGAGACGGAGATCCTCACCGGCGTGTACGCGCGGGCCCGCTACGGGAACGAGCCGCCCGACGGCGCCGCGGTCGCGGCAGCGCGTGGCGCGCTCGACCGGCTGCGCGCGTTGGACGAACCGGACCAGCGTGCCGATGGGGCAGCCAGTTCCCGTGCTTGAGGTCGCGATCGCGCTGGGCCTGTTCGTGGTCGGGGCGGCGCTCGCGGTCTGGGCGACAGAGCGGCTGCTGGACGGGCTGGTCTTGCTGGCGGTGCTGACCGGACTCTCCACCTTCGCGGTTGGCGCCGCGCTCTCGGGCTTCGAGGCCGAGAACGTCGCGGTCGGGCTGGCCGCGGCTTTTCACGGCGGCGCCCCGATCGCCCTCGGGACCGTCTTTGGCGGCGCGACCTTCCTGGTGTGCATCGCGCTGGGTCTGGGCGCCATCCTGTACCCGATACAGGTGCGCCTGCCAACCGGCTTCCTGGTCGTTCTTGCGGTGAGCCCGTTGCTGCCCGGCCTCGCCGTCTTCGGCCAACAGACCAGTCGGCTGGCCGGGGTCGTCCTCCTGATCGCTTTTGCCGTCTTCATGGCGTACCTGATCCTCGCCTCGCGTGGGCACAAGTTCATGGAGAGTGAGGAGGTGCGCGAGGCCGCCGACGAGCGGCCGGCGTGGCCCGCGGCGCTTGGCACGACGGCCCTGGGCCTGGTCGCGGTCGGGGTTGGCGGCGAGCTCGTCGCGACGGGCGCCAGCCGGATAATCGCGACGCTCGGCATCCCGGCGCTCCTGATGGGCATGGTCATCACCCCCGCGGCGATCGAGATCGAGGAAGTGATCCGACAGGCGGTCCCGACGCGCGAAGGCCATCCCGAGGTCAGCGCGGGGAATCTGATCGGGACGATGCTTTATTTCACACTTTTTAATCTCGGGCTGATCGCGCTGATCGCGCCGGTCGCCGTCGATCCGCGAGTCTGGCAGTTGGATTGGCCTTTCCTGGTCGGCGTGACCTGGCTCGCGACGCTCTTCCTCGCCCGTGGCCGCGTCGGTCGGGTCGAGGGTTCCCTGCTGGTCCTCTGCTACGTCGCCTACGTGGCCCTGCACGTCATCTAAAGTAAAGCCACGATGGAAGCGCATGATCTGCTGCGCAAATCGTGCGCTTCCATCGTGGACCGAGCTAAGATGGTGGATCGGGTATGAAGTAGCGCCGGGCCCAGAGCGCCACGTAGACCAACCCGACCAGCGCCGGCACCTCGATCAGTGGCCCGACCACCGCGGCCAGCGCCTCGCCGCTGCCGATCCCGAAGACCCCGATCGCCACCGCGATCGCCAGCTCGAAGTTGTTGCCGGCGGCGGTGAAGGCGAGCGTCGTGGCGTGCTCGTAGGAGTAGCCAGCGCGCCAGGCCGACCAGAAGCCGAGGCCGAACATCAGCGCGAAGTACCAGATCAGAGGAATGGCGATCCGGACGACGTCGAGCGGCAGACTGAGGATGACCTGTCCTTTGAGACTGAACATGACGACGATCGTCAGCAGCAGCGCGTAGAGGGCGATCGGCGCGATCCTCGGGATAAAGGTTTGCTCGTACCACTCCTTCCCACGCGCACGCAGCCCAACGTAGCGAGTCAACGCGCCGGCGACGAGCGGAATTCCCAGGTAAAGCAGGACGTTGCGGGCAATCTCGCCGAACGAGATCGACACCGCTGCCCCGGCGCCCAGACCCAGCCAGGCCGGCACCACGGTGATGAACAGGTAGGCATAGAACGCGTAGGCCACGACCTGGAACACCGAGTTGAGGGCAACCAGCACCGCCGCGGCCTCGGAGCTGCCGCCGGCCAGGTGGTTCCAGATCAGGACCATTGCGATACAGCGCGCGATGCCGATCAGGATCAACCCGGTGCGGTACGCCGGCAAGTCAGGGAGAAAGATCCAGGCCAGGGCGAACATCACGATCGGCCCCAGCAGCCAGTTCATGACCAGCGAATGGCCAAACACTTTCCAGGCGGAGGTAAGCTGGCGCAGCTCCTCGTAGCGCACCCGGGCCAGGACCGGGTACATCATCCAGAGTAGCCCGACGGCGATCGGCACCGATGCCCCGTCCACCTGAACGCGGTTGAGGATGGTCGAGAGCGTCGGGAAGAGATCGCCGACGAGCAGGCCGATCGCCGTCGCCAGGAAGATCCAGAGCGGGAGAAGGCGGTCGAGGAAGGACAGGCGGCCGACCACGCTACGATGCACCGCCGGGATGGTCGGGTGGGCTGAAGTTGCCAAGGATCCCTCCTGCCGGTGTGTGCTACAGAAGACCCACTGCGACTCGATCGGCCTCGGGCGAACAACCGACCGCATTCGACCTGGATTGGCCAGGCTCAGTCTCTCTCACCCGATCCTGCCTCTTGGCAGGTGTAGGCCTCGACCAACGACGTGACCCGCCGGCGGATCTCGTCGCGGATCCGTCGCACCTCAGCGAGGGGCTTGCCGTTGGGATCCGGCAATGCCCAATCCTCGACACTCTTGACGAAGATGGCGGGGCAGGCACTGGCGTCGGGAGCGCACCCCATGGTGATGACCCGGTCGGCACGCTGGATCATCGCGTTGGTGAGCCGCTTGGGCTTGGCGCCGGCGAGAGCGATCCCGACCTCCTGCATCGCCTCGACAACCGTCGGATTCAGCCGCTCAGCCGGCTCGGTGCCCGCCGACTCCGCCCGTACTGGAAGGGGGCGCTCGGCGGAGAACTGGTTGAAGAACGCCTCGGCCATCTGGCTACGGCCGGCGTTGTGGACGCAGACGAAGAGCACGTGTTTCATCGGATCACTCCTGTGGTCGCCTTGAACTTGAGACCCTGTCGCGTCATCGCGTTCTCCCTTCCGTCGACAGATAACTCAATATCCGTTGATGTACTTGGTCAAAAAGAAGGATGAGTTATGGTCAGCACCTCTCCGTGGCCGGCCCGCACCGCGGGGCACGCTCGCCTAGCCGCGCCGGATCGAACAGCCCTGCGACTTCCTGGTGTACCCGTGCCAACACCTCCCGGTCAAC
>DATLRG010000792.1:0-3769 GCA_035534795.1 Chloroflexota bacterium | reverse complement strand
CATGCGCGAACACCTGCCACCCTACGGGCTCTGGGCCGAGCGTACGCTCAATCTTTCCGAAATCCGCCATTCTTTCCTAAATCCGCTATTATTGAGGAAGGCACAAGAGAGGAGCAGATCCGGTGCGCGTATCGCAACTGTTCGGCAAGACGCTTCGCCAGGCGCCCTCCGAGGCCGAGAGCGAGAGCTATCGGCTGATCTTGCGCGCGGGCCTGGCCAGGCAGATCGCGGCTGGCATTTACAGCTATCTCCCCCTCGGCTGGCGCGTCATGCACAAGATCGCCAGCATCCTGCGCGAAGAAATGAACGCCATCGACGGCCAGGAGATCTTGATGCCGGTGATCGTGCCGGCCGAGCTCTGGAAGGAGACCGGCCGCTGGTTCGCCGTCGACGAGACGCTCTGGCGGATCAAAGATCGCAACGACCGCGAGTTCGTTCTGGCGATGACCCACGAGGAGGTCGTCACCGACCTGACCCGACGCGAGATCCAGTCGTACCGCCAGCTCCCGTACATGCTCTACCAGGTGCAGACCAAGGTCCGCGACGAGCCACGGCCGCGCGGCGGTCTCGTGCGCATGCGTGAGTTCATGATGAAGGACGCCTACAGCTTCCACGCCGACGCGGCGGACCTGGACCGCTACTACCCCAGCGTCTACCAGGCGTACCTCAACGTCTACCGCCGCGTGGGCGTTCCCGCGGTGCCGGTGCAGGCCGACCCCGGCATGATCGGCGGCACCGGCAGCCACGAGTTCATCTTGCCCTCGCCGATCGGCGAGGCGGTGATCATCCGCTGCTCCTCGTGCGAGTACGCCGCCAATCAGGAGATCGCGGTCACTCGCCGCCCAACCTTCTACACCGACGTCGAAGCGGCGGCCCCGCCGGTCGACCTGGTCCACACGCCCGGCGTGAAGACCATCGCAGCGCTCGAGCAGATCTTCGGCCTGCCGCCGGACGCTTTCCTGAAAACCGTCGTCTACCACGCGGAGGGGCGGCTGATCGCGGCGGTCGTGCCGGGCGACGCGGAGGTCAACGAGATCAAGCTGGCCAACGCCGCTCACGTCCCCGCCGTGCGTCTGGCGACCGACGACGAGTTGCGCGCCGCCGCGATCACGCCTGGCTTCGTCTCGCCGGTCGGGCTGCGCGGCGTCGAGGTCGTCGTCGACGAAGGCGTGCTGCCCCATAGCTACATCGCGGGCGCGAACCAGCAGGACTACCACCTCCGGAACGTTCTGCCCGGCCGAGACTTCCCACGGGAGCACGTCGCCGACCTCGTGCTGGCGACGGCCGGCCAGGCCTGCACACTCTGTGGCGGCGCGCTGGTCGAGCAGGTGGGCCTGGAACTCGGCCACACCTTCAAGCTCGGCACGAAATACAGCGAGGCGATGGGCGCCCGCTACCTCGGTCCCGACGGCCACGAATCGATCATCGTCATGGGGTGCTACGGGATCGGGCTGGACCGGCTGCTCAGCGGCATTGTCGAGGCGAACCACGATGCCAAGGGAATGATCTGGCCGGCGTCCGTCGCGCCCTACCAGGTCTACCTCCTCGGCCTCAACCTGGACACGCCCGCGATCGCGGCCGCAGCGGAGAAGCTCTACGAGGACCTGCGCGCGCAGCGTGTCGACGTCCTCTTCGACGACCGCGTGGAGAGCCCCGGCGTCAAGTTCGCCGACGCCGACCTGATCGGCCTGCCACTGCGCGTCACCGTCAGCGCGCGCTCGTTGAAGCAGAACGCGGTCGAGCTCACACAGCGGACGACCGGGCAGAACGTGCTGGTACCGCTGGCAGACGCCGTCGAGCGCATCGTGGAAGACCCGTCGCTGGCCGTGCCCTAACGCCAGAACGCCTGGGTCTGCTTTCACTTTGCGGTCGCCGACTCGATGGACTTTAGCTTTTCAGTCGGGTATGGAGTCGCTGCCTTGAAAGGCAGGCGAAGGGACGAGAGGGGAATAAAGTCCCGGAATGCCCGGTGACCCCGTCCCGGGGACTTTAGTCCCGCGTCCCTTCGCCTGGCTTTTAAGCCAGCGACGTGCCTCCACGCTCGCCTGGCGCCATACCCGACCAAAACGTTGACGCTCAAAAAAGCAGGCGTAGGGACGAGGGGCTGAAGTCCGAATGACCTCGAGCGGGTTTGACTTATCCTTGCCGCGCCCCTCCAAAAAATGGTATACTCCACATGCACATATAGGTTAGGTCTCCAGGAAAAGTGGGCTACAACCCACTTTTCTTGTTGTTAAGGGGTCTCGCGGCAGCGCGGGGCAGCCGGCCGCGAGGCACGGCCGACGATTGAATCTGCAATACCAGGGTAGAGGTCCGGATCGGCCAATGAAGACTGATTTTGTCGCCGCTATCAACCAGGTGAGTAGCGAGAAGGGCATCAGCAAAGAGGTCGTCGTCGAGGCGATCGAAGCGGCGCTCGTGTCGGCCTACAAACGGAACTTTAGCGGTGCAGCAGACCAGGATGTGGTGGTCCGGCTCAACCGACAGACCGGCGACGTGCGAGTCTTCGTCGTCAAGCGGGTCGTCGAAGAGGTGACCGATCCACTGATCGAGATCAGTCTCGCCGAGGCGCGGGGGATCGAGCCGACCGCCGCGCTCGAAGGCACCGTGGAGGTGGAGACGACGCCGCGCGACTTCGGCCGCGTCGCCGCGCTCACGGCCAAGCAGGTTGTCCTGCAGCGCTTGCGCGAAGCCGAGCGCGAGCTGGTGTACGAGGCGTTCACCGACCGCGAAGGCGACGTCGTCACCGGTGTGATCCAGCGGGTCGAGCCGAAGGCGGCGATCTTCGACCTGGGGAAGGCGGAGGCAGCGTTGCCGACGACCGAGCAGGTCCCGGGCGAGGCCTACCGGCCCGGTCAGAGGCTCAAGGTCTACGTGGTCGAAGTGAGTCGCACGCCGCGTGGGCCGCAGATCGTCGTGTCGCGGGCCCATCGGGGCTTGGTTCGACGGATGTTCGAGCTGGAAGTGCCGGAGGTGTACAGCGGAGCGGTCGAGATCAAGTCGATCGCCCGAGAAGCCGGTTCGCGCTCGAAGGTCGCCGTGGTCGCGCGGCAAGAGGGAGTCGATCCCGTCGGGTCGTGCGTCGGCGTGCGCGGGGTCCGAATTCAGAACATCGTCAACGAGCTGAACGGCGAAAAGATCGACGTGGTGCAGTGGAGTCCGGATACCGCCGTCTTCGTGGCGAATGCGTTGAGCCCGGCGCCAGTCCTGTCGGTCAACCTGAACGAGGCGGACAAGACCGCCGTCGTGGTCGTGCCAGAGCGCCAGTTGTCGCTCGCCATCGGGCGGGAGGGACAGAACGCGCGACTGGCGGCGAAGCTCACCGGCTGGCGGATCGACATCAAGGCCGCCAGCGTGACCCGGCCCGAGGGAACGGTCCCGACTCTCACCCGCGAGGAGTCGCTGGCGCGCCTGACCGGAGGTCTCGAGGAGCGTCCGGAGTGAATCTGCCGCGCCCGCGCAAAGTCCCGCGGCGGACCTGCGTCGCGTGCCGGACGGTCCGTGCCAAGCGCGACCTGATCCGGGTCGTCCGCCTGGTCGACGGATCGGTCGTGGTGGACGCGACGGGCAAGAAGTCCGGTCGGGGAGCGTACCTCTGTCGCCAGCGTCCCTGCTGGGAGCTGGCGCTGCAGCGAGGCGCACTCGACCGGGCGTTGAAACAGGCCGTCTCCGCGGAGAGTCGCGGAGCCCTGGGCACCTACGCGGCGGGCCTGCCCGCGCAGTTGGGAGGGACGGGGGTTTAGGGTAATTTTCAGAGTGGTTTGGCTGG
>DATLRG010000791.1:0-3745 GCA_035534795.1 Chloroflexota bacterium | reverse complement strand
CCAGCAGGAGGTGCAACGTCGAGAGACTGCCGTCGCCGACTGCCCGACGCGTCGGGCTTCTCATCATGCGGCGTCAGCGCGTCGCGTGGAAGTCGACTCGGCTTGATCCCGCGGCGATGGCTGATCCACCACGTCCTGTGCCGCGCTTTCGGTGACGGTCGCCCGAATCAGGATGTACATCATGAGAAAGCCGAGGCCTTCGAAGATGATGCTCCACGCGATGAGCGCCATGCCGTAATTGGTTGAAAACAACTGCTCCACGATCGCTTCCTCCACCCGATCTTCAGCGGAGATCGAGCTACCTGAATGAGGCGGCTCGGTGTGGTCGATGGCCACTCGACCGCCCTTGTCACCGTAGCTCCCGCTGCTTGAACAGGGCCTGAAAGCGAGCGCCCCCAGCCTGAAAATTCCCTGAAATTCCCATCGGAGTGCAGCAGGGGTACGACGTGAGGATCGAGAGGATCACGTCGCCATTGCTGGGGCACCACGTCGGCGTGCGCGTCGACGGCGTGGTGCGACGTGAGGATCGAGAGGATCACGTCGCCATTGACCGGCGTTGCCTCGACGTGGTCGACGGGTGTCACCGGCCCCGGGGCTGGCTCAACGTCGACGCCCGGCAGGTCCAGGTATCCCGCCATCAGAGTCTGCTGCATCCAGGTGCGTTCGGTGGTGGAACCCTACTCCGGAGGTGTCAAGATCAGGCGGGCGGCGGACGGCATTCATGCGCCGAGATCGATCGCGAAGCGGCAGCGGATCTCGCCGTGCCGATCGCAGCATTCCTGCACTCTCCCCTGGCCGAGCAGCGTCTCAATCAAGGCCTGCGTCAATGCACAGACTGGTGCATGAGCGGCGACGACCGCGACGAGAGGGCAACTATAACCCGTGAGGATGAACCGACTGCTCTGCTCCTCGACCTCGACAACCCCGCCGAGATCGTTGATCACCTCGGCGATGGTCTCGACCCGCGCACGGCCCGCGAGACCCAGGACACGCGCCGCTCGCTCTTGCCCCAGCCGCTGGCCGATCTCTCGGAGCAGGCCCGTCAGCTCGCTATCCCCGTACCGTTCCTTCACTGTCTGGAGCACCGCCGACAGAACGGCAGCGTAAGGCTTGGTCAGGAGTTGATCGGCGAGCGGCGTGAGCTTGTACATGGTCGCTGGCCGGCGCGCCGTTGGTCGGTGCCCGTGGGGCGCGACCAAACGGTCGCGCTCAAGCGTTGCGAGGTGCGTGCGAACCGCGTTGCTGGTCAGGCTCAGCTCCGTGGCGAGCTCGGGGACCGTATGGGGACCACGGCGCAGGAGAGCCAGAATCCGGAGCTTGGTCGCCCCCGGCTGACTCGGAATGGCAATGTTGCCAACGTTGTCCATGGGACCTCCTGCTTCATTCTAGCAGTCCCCGGCTGATTCGTACATTAACACAATAAACTTATTGACATTATTCCTATAAGTGTTAGGATGGGAGTGATGAGTGATCGATCCCTCAGCGCCAGTTTGGGGAAATAGGCGCCCCAGCGCGGTTTCGTACGACTCTAACTGAGAGGGAAGACTATGAGCGACCTAACAACGCGTAACTTGTCCAACCCGATTGGCCAGGCGTTCTGGATCATGCGGGTTACCTTCACGATTGCGCCGATCTTGTTTGGCCTCGACAAGTTCTTCAACATCCTGGTGGATTGGCCGAAGTATCTCGCCCCGTGGATTCCGGCCCTCCTCAACGTGAGCCCGCAAACGTTTATGCGCGGGGTGGGCGTCGTCGAGATCGTGGCTGGGATCCTGGTCGGCATCTGGCCAGAATTTTTCGCGTACGTCGTGACCCTGTGGTTGTGGGGCATCATCATCAACCTGCTGACCGGTCCCGGGTATTACGACGTTGCTCTGCGTGACTTCGGCCTTTCGCTGGGGGCACTAACCCTCGGCCGCCTGGCTTGGATCCACCATCTCGAGGCGCACCGCCAGACCGAGACCCACGCTGACCGTGGCTCCGCTGCGTCTCTCCCGGGTGAGAAGTATCCGCTCGCGAAGAGTCACTGACGCCCGTGCCGCGGTAAGCACAAAGGGGAGCCGATCGGTCCAGCCTTACCTTCACGGAGGGCTGGACCGATCGGCTCCCCGCCCGGTGCCGCGCTTTCGGTGACTGTCGCCCGCGTCACCCGGCTCGGCGAATGAGCGATCCCTCTCGCCGCCATGCCAGCGCCCGTCAGCAGTCTCGCACGCCGTCGATGTAGCCGAGGTGCGAGCCGACGATGAGATGTAAGGAGAGGCTCGCCAGCCGTCCGCTCACGCGAGCGATGTTCACCTGCTCTCGGGCAAACGCCCCTTGAGGTCAGCCGGACGAACTGGGCCGGGCTCGGCGATCAGACGGCGGGCAGCATCCACCTGATCCCAGACGTTCCAGAGGAGCACCCCCCGCACCCGTCCGTCTCGCAGGTAGTACACCACGCCCTCGCGGTACGGCTCGGTCCAGTCTGCCACCAGCTCGAGGCGCGCGTCTACTTCACCCACCGCTTCATACCCCAGCTCGAACAGATCGGAGTAGAAGAAGGGAAGGTGGCGGTAGGGCTCTGCCTGGCCGGCTATCGCCCGGCCTGCCTGCCGTCCCATCACGTTCGCGTTGTCCTCGTGCTCGACCCGGATGCGGTTGCCCAACGCAGGGTTGTCAAACGCAGCGACGTCGCCGGCCGCGAAAACGTCCGGGTGGCTCGTCCGCAACAGTTCATCGACCACGATCCCGTTCTCCACGGCCAGCCCGGCCGCCCGGGCCAGCTCCACGTTGGGCAGCAAGCCGATTCCGGCCACCACGCCGTCGACGACGAGTTCGCGTGCGCGGCCGGTCTCCCGATCGCGGACCTGCACCCCAATCCGTTCTCCGCGCTCGTCGACGTCGGTCACCGCGGCCCCGGTCAGCACCTCCACGCCCTTCTGCCGGTAATACTCTACCAGGGACCGTCCGAGATCCGTCGGGAACACGCGCGCTCCGATCCCCTGCTCGGGGACGATGATCGTGGCTTCCTTCTGGTTCATCGCCAGCGCCGCGGCAATCTCCGACCCGATAAAGCCACCGCCGACGACCACGAACCGCTGGCGTTCGTCGGCCAGTGACCGCAGGTGGCGATAGTCGTCGAGCGTGCGGAAGTAGATAATCTGGTCCCCACCGAAGGGCAGGAGACGCGGAGTGCCGCCGGTGGCCAGAAGGCACTTCTGGAAGGTGTAGACTGCGCCCGTGTCGTCGGTCGCACGCCGATTCAGAGGGTCGATCATCCGAACGCTGCGCTTCAGATGAAGCTCGACCCCGAGCTCATCGGTCTTCCGCCAGACGCTGTCGAGCGGCTTCCCCTTCCAGAGAGCTTTCGACAGCGGTGGCCGGTTGTACGGAGGATCCGGCTCGTTCCCGATGATCCCGATCGGTGCCGTGGAATCCACCTCGCGGATGCCACGCACGGCGGCATCCGCGGTCATCCCGGCGCCAACAATCAAGTACGGATAGTGCGGCATCTTTGCCTCCCGTTTTTTAGCGCGATCCCCAGGGTCGGCCAGACGAAAACCGATCGGGCGGCCGATGTCGGTCGCGACCGGCGGGGCCGGACCGTCGTGGTGGTGTTCAGCGAGCGATGTGCCCGGTTGCCTCGCCCATGGTACCATGAATTTCTTGCACCGAAAGCCTCGGCCCCGGGGTTCGCCGGGTCGCTCGTGATCGACTTGATGATCGCGCGCGGACGGCGTGGCCTCACCTCCTGCCCCTCTCCAAC